>NZ_DAMBTF010000001.1:0-233630 GCF_032054185.1 Proteiniclasticum sp. | reverse complement strand
CGCCAGTTACAGAAGCTCCAAGCGTAATGCCTGGAGCTTTTTTTGCGTGGAAAAATATCCAAGAGTGTGATTATAACAGGAGATAACTCTGTCGAAGTATGATTAAATCGTTAAAATTAAAACGATAATAATAACAATATATGTATTCAGCCATAACTGTTTTTCAAAATGATATGATCTTTAATAAATAACAAGCGGGAGGTAAAAAATGAATATAAATGTAATCGGTGCAGGGCTTACGGGAGCTGTAGCCTCCAGACTTATGGCTGAGTCAGGATATAGTGTACATGTTTTCGAAAAGCGTTCTCATATTGGAGGTAACTGTTTTGATGAAAAGACAGAAGAAGGCATCACTGTTCAGAGATATGGTCCTCATATATTCCATACCAATGATCAGGAAGCATGGAATTTCTGCAGTCGTTTTACAAAATTCAGACCATACCAGCATCGCGTACTTTCATATGTTGATGGTCAGTTTGTTCCTTTTCCTATTAACCGCGATACGCTATGTCAGCTTTTTGGGGTTGAACTGAGTATAATGGAAGTCGAAAGCTTCCTGAAGCTGGAAACTGAGAAGTCATTGATTCCTGTAGAACCTACAAACTTCAGAGAGGCAGTCATCAGTCAGGTCGGAGAGTATCTGTATACGAAGATGTTCAGAGAGTACACAAGAAAACAGTGGCAGACTGAGCCTGATCATCTGGCTAAGGAGGTTGCAGGAAGAATTCCTGTAAGATTTAATCGGGATAACCGATATTTCACCGATAAGTATCAGGGGATACCTCAGGAAGGATACACCAAGATGATTCAGAATATGCTGGATCATCCTAATATAACAATAGAAATGGATACAGAATACACTCCTGATGACGACACGGACGACTTCCTGATTTATACAGGTAGAATTGATGAATATTTCCATATGAAATATGGAGAACTGAACTATCGCTCTGTACGTTTTGAGTTCGAAACATATGAAGGTGATTATCAGACAGTAGGTGTGGTAAACTATCCCAATGATTATGACTTCATACGAATTACTGAATTCAAACATTTCACTGGTGAAAAGTCCGATAAGACAGTCATTCTGAAAGAGTATCCTTCATCAGAAGGAGTGCCTTCCTATGTAGTACTCGATGATAGGAATATGAAACTGAGAACGCTTTATATGGATGATGTGAAAAATATTGAGCACCAACACAAAGCCCTGTTTATTGGAAGATTGGCAGAGTATAAGTATTACAATATGGATCAGGTGGTGTCTGCTGCATTGAAAAGAGTCGGTTCACTGATTGATGAACTGAAAATAATTAAGGAGGTGGAAAATCATGTACGATGATAAGCATAATAGACAAACTATACTTGTGTTCTCACATCTTAGGTAGAACTTCGTGTTCCAGAGACCACAGCACCTTCTTACAAATTTATCTAAGGAATTCAGTATTCACTTTTTTGAAGAAGCGGTAACAGGTGAAAAGGATGGTTACAAGGTTAGTGAGAACAAGGGGGTAATAATCATTACTCCGGAGCTTTCAGAAGATGGAATCGATAAAGACATCAGACTGAAAAATATTGTAGATGAATACCTCATGAACCATGGACTGAACAATTATCTAAGCTGGTACTATAGCCCTATGTTCCTGCCATATACTCGACATCTTACCCCAAGTGCAGTTATTTTTGACTGTATGGATGAACTTTCTGCATTTAAGTATGCTCCACCTGAGCTTCTTGATCTTGAACAGGAACTTCTTGAATTGGCTGATATTGTTTTTACCGGAGGCCAAAGTCTATATGAAGCTAAGAAAGACCGTAATGCTAATGTTCATTGCTTTCCAAGCAGTATAGATTACAATCATTTTGCTCAAGCTCGTAATCCACTGACGAATCCTTTAGATCAACAGGATATTCCTGAACCGAGAATCGGATTTTTCGGGGTTATCGATGAGCGGTTCGATTTAGAACTGCTAAGTGAAACAGCTGCAAAATCTCCTGATGTAAGTTTTGTAGTAATTGGACCTGTTGTTAAAATTGATCCAGAGAGTCTGCCTCATGCAGATAATATATTCTATCTTGGAAAGAAAGAATATACTGAACTTCCCGAGTATATTTCCAACTGGACACTGGCAATGATGCCTTTTGCCTTAAATGAATCCACAAGGTTCATCAGCCCGACCAAGACACCTGAGTATCTTGCTGCTGGAAAACCGGTCATATCTACCTCGATTAATGATGTCATCCACTCTTATGGAAGCTTCGATCTGGTCACAATTATCACAAATGCTTCCGAATTCAGTGAAGCCATCAAAGGATATCTTGAAAATCAGAAATCGGAAGACTGGAGACCGGTCGATGGCTATCTGAGCTCAATGTCATGGGAGAGAACCTGCAATGAGATGGAACATCTTATCAATCAGGTTATAGAGAAACATGAGCAGTTTCTTTAACAGCTTCTGGATGGGTGGTTTTGAGTGCAGCGATCAACTGAATGTTCACGGAGATAGAGTTGATCTGCTTTTTGAGACAAGGCATTTGGTTATGCTTGAGGAGGACTACAGAAATATCGGGAAAATGGGCATTAAGACTGTAAGAGAAGGTATCCGATGGTCTAAAGTCGAAGTGGCTCCTTATGTGTATAATTGGGAAGATGTCGTGAGAATAATGAACACCGCACATAAAACAGGTATTCAGATTATCTGGGATTTATGTCATTTCGGCTATCCAGAAGATCTTTCTCCTCTTCATCCAAAGTTTACAACCCGTTTTGTTTCTATGTGCAAAGCATTTACAGAACTGCATCAGGTGATTTGCCCTGGAGAGAGGCTTATGGTTGTACCCATCAATGAAGTCAGTTTTTTTTCCTGGCTCGGTGGAGATGCTTCAGGGACCAGTCCCTACTGCATAGGTCTAGGATGGACGGTCAAATATCATCTTATGAAGGCGTTCATTCAAGGCGTAGAAGCAATCAGAAGTCTAGAGCCTACTTCAGTGATCATTTTATCTGAACCGCTCATCCGAATCACTACTGATAATGAAGATCCCGATTATATAGAAGAAGTGAAAGCCATCAGCGAAAACCAGTTTCAGGTGGCAGATATCCTTTGCGGAAGGATATGTCAGGAACTCGGGGGAAAGCCTGAATACCTTGATGTCATGGGTCTCAATTATTATTACCCCAATCAGTGGAACTATGAAACGGGAAGGATTCTTGACTGGAAAAAACCTGAAGAAGAAATGAATTATATTCCTCTCAGCCAGCTGCTTGTGGAGAACTATACACGATACCGCAAACCGCTGATGATATCGGAAACAAGTAGTGTAAAAGAAGATCGACCTGAATGGATACACATGATTTCAGAAAATGTAAGAAGAGTGATGGCGCTGGGCTGTCCTATACTTGGTGTATGTATATATCCGATACTTGACCGTCCGGATTGGGATGAACTTGACTTCTGGCACCACTCGGGGTTATGGGATAATGAAACTGCACAGGGAGGCTCAGAAAGGGTACTATATGAGGCTTACGCCGCAGCAATCAGAGAGGAGATATTGAAACATCAGGTAGAGAAGTAATTCGACATGAGAATCAGAGGCTGATTAGAAGTACTGGGAGTCTTAAGTAGAGAGAGAGCTTTCTGCTTAGGACTCCCTTAGATTATTTCATTCAGCATATGATCATCTGACGCGGTCAACCGACGCAATTGTGATATCCCCATGAAAGGCAAATGTATAGCGTTTTTTCCGAACCATTCTATGGTAAAATAAGAATAGTCATGAGCATTTTTATGAGCATGATTTGAATCTACTTTGTAACTTAATTGCGGATGGAATTGGATAAAATGGAATATATACATGGAGGATTTAATGGCAAAAAATAACAATATATTTGGAAACAGTGGTGGCTCTTATTACAGAAGCAGAAAGAAATCAAAAGGCGTCTTTATTCTGGCTGCACTGGTACTCGTACTCGGATCGATACTTGGCGTAGTCATTTTCAAGATGATCGGTGAAGATAAATTCACCTCGAAAACACCCATCATTGCAGAGCCGGCACCTGTCGAGACTTCAGTTGAAGAAGTCGTGGAAGTCAGACCGGAAGACCTTGTGGAAAATTCAAACCATATCCATAGCGCAGCTGAATATGCATACAGCACTGAAGATGTGAGGAACTGGATTACCGGAACTGAAGCCTATACTGGAGAAAAAATTGCATTTCTGACCTTTGACGATGGTCCAAGTCCCGAAAACACCGGGAAAATCCTGGACATTCTCAAAGAAAAGGATGCTGCAGCGACATTTTTTGTCATCGGAACCAGCATAGACAACAGCAGTCAGTCCGGAACGGTCATCAACCGTATACTGGATGAAGGCAATGCAATCGCCCTGCATAGCTATACACACGTCTATGAAAAGCTATATCCCGGTAAAACAGCGGATAAGGAATTTATAAAGGGTGAACTGGATCAGCTGCAGGAGAAAATCAGAGAAGTGACAGGCAAAGAGAACTTCAAGTCAGGTGTCTTCAGATATCCGGGTGGACATATGACCTGGGATAATATAGAAGAGGCTGATGCTTCCCTTAAGGAAGCCGGAATCGAATATATCGACTGGAACGCCATGAACGGAGATTCGGAACCGACAGCAAGAAGACCTAAAGATCCGGAAGCACTTGCGAATTTCGTTCTGGAATCACTTGTTTTCAGCAAGGTAAAAGATGTGGTTGTCATTCTTATGCATGATGCGGAAAACAAGACCATGACAACAGAATCCCTGCCTATGATCATAGATCAGCTTAAAGAGGAAGGATATAAATTCGGCATATTAAAATAACAGGAAGGTGAGAGATAGATGAAGATACTCATTTGTGAAGACGAAGCCAGCATCAGAGCATTTCTGAAAATCAATTTCGAACGAAACGGTTTTTCAGTGATTGAAGCGGGAAGCGGAGAGGAAGCTTTAAGACTGACAGAACTTGAAAAGCCCCATGTGGCAGTTCTTGATGTCATGCTTCCGGGAATCGACGGCTTTGAAGTCTGCAGAAGACTGAGAGAAACACACCCTAATATAGGGATCATCATGCTGACCGCAAAAGGTCAGGATATGGACAAGATTTCGGGTCTGGAACGCGGAGCAGATGATTATGTCGTTAAGCCTTTCAATCCTACAGAGTTTATCCTGAGAACCAAAGCGCTGATTCGAAGACTTGAAGAAGCTAAGGGGATCAAAGATGACGGCCAGCTTCTGGTCAGCAAGATTTTTACCATGGACAAATACTCTCAGACGCTCAAAAAAAGAGATGAGTTCATCGAGCTAACCCCGAAAGAATTTGCCATCATGAAAATCTTTCTGGAGAATGAAGGAAAAGCATTTTCACGAGATGAACTTCTTAATCTTGTCTGGGGATATGATTTCATCGGTGATCCGAAAATTGTCGACGTCAATATGAGAAGGCTGCGTGCAAAAATCGAGGACAACGCTTCCGATCCGCATTACATCGAAACGGTCTGGGGCACCGGATACAGATGGGGTAAGGAATAAATAATACACCGAAAGATTAAGGAGATTCCTATGAGATTTGGAAAAAGTCTAAAAGCCAGACTTGCGATGAGTTATCTGATCATTATAATTGTGACTCTGGTCATTACAGATATCGCCTTAGCCAGTGTATTAAGATCCTATTTCAACAACAATGTACGTGATACTTTATACAATCAGCTGTCCGTTTCGACTGACACTTATGAGAGATACTATTCCGATGCAACTCTGGAACAGAATGTGGCCAACGACGAAGATGCTTTCTGGAGACAGTCCAATGCCATGGTGCAGATCATCAGCACAGAGAAAATCGTGCTTCTTGATTCAAGAGGCAACAGACCTCAAGGAGTTCTTGACGCTGATGATGTGAGTACTGCCCTTGAAGGCAGCAACGGATCCATGATCTATACGGAACCATCAACGGGAGAAAAGCTCATGGCAGTCTCAAGACCCCTCACGGTCAATAATGAAATCGTAGGTGTTCTGAGATTTATCACATCTTTAAGAGGTGTGGATGAATCCATGAGACTCATCGTCACAAACTTCATCATGTTCGGTATCGTGGTCATCATCTTTTCCACGATATTCAGCAATATTCTGGGCATGAGATTCATCAGGCCTATTGATAAACTCACCAAGACTGCGGAAATCATGGCAACAGGAAACTACAATGTGGTGAGCGTGAAAATGCATGAAGATGAAATCGGGAAACTTTCTGATACGCTGAACCATATGGCCAGTGAGATAAAAAAGAAGGAAGAGCTGAAGAATGATTTCATTTCTTCTGTTTCGCATGAATTAAGAACACCGCTCACTTCCATTAAAGGATGGGCAGTGACCATAAAGGATCCATCCACAGACCGGGAACTTCTGGAACAGGGACTCGACATCATATCCAATGAAAGTGACCGGCTTAAAAGTATGGTGGATGAGCTTCTGGATTTCTCCAAATTTGTTTCAGGAAAAATCACGCTTGAAAAGCAGGAGATCGATATTCGTGAACTCTTCGATTTTATCCGGAACCATATGGAGAACAGAGCATTCAGAGAAAACAAGACGCTGATTGTGGAAAAAGAAGAAGATATGGGCACAGTATATGCAGATCTCAACAGAGTGAAGCAGGTTTTCATCAATCTTCTGGACAACTCTTTCAAGTTTACGAAGGAAGGCGGAGAAATTTCTGTCAGGATGAAAAGAACCAGAAACTGGACAGACTTTATTGTCGAAGACGATGGGGAAGGTATTTCAGTCAGTGATATCCATAAAGTGAAAGAAAAGTTCTATAAAGGAAAGACGTCAAACTCATCCAACGGTATTGGACTATCCATCTGCGATGAGATTGCCATCATCCATGGTGGCGAACTGATCATTGAAAGTGAAGTCAGTCAGGGAACAAAGATCACCTTCAGACTTCCACAAGGAGCGTAGTAAGATGAATAACGGAAAACGGATCAAAAAGGGAATTATTCTCATTATGGGCATCCTTCTTTCTTTCGCCCTAACCGGATGCAGATTCGGGATGAATGATGTGAAGGCAAGTGTACTGAAGCCGCAGTCTACAGGAGTTTCCATTGAAGGACATTATGTCTATAGAGATGTCATCAATCTGGAAGAGGGTAAATTTGTCGATGAGACGAATTTCAGAAACTTCACGGCTGAATTTAATCTTAACGGTGCTCAGATCGGCCCTGAAAAAGTGGAAGCCCCCAGATATATTTCAAAGCTTGTGAATACATTCGATTATTTTCTTGAGAAGTATCGTGTGAATCCATCCAGGCTGAGGATCACCAATGAAAATATGGAAGTGGTCCGTATTTCCACCACCGACAGATCATTTTATGAAGTATTCAAGCTGGACGACAACAACATCGCTGTTGTAAAAGGGAACAACCTGATCAAACTGCAGAAAGCCGTTATGGCTGGGGACGCAGGCAAAGGGATAGATGAAAATGCGGAGATTGTGCAGTTTGGTGAAAATGATGAACCGATTGCTGAAGAAGATGCTTTCTTTGAACCCATTGCAGGTGTACTCATAGGACTGAGAGAAGACCGGGATGAAGAGACTGGAATTTCCGGCTATAGAACCTTGTGGATCACAAACGACGGTGAGACTCAGGAAGTATATGAGATTGATGATATCCTCTTCCCGAGAAAAGAGTTCTGGAAGCTGGAAGTGGTCAGAGAAGAAATCGAAGGTGTGGAAAAGGAAAGACTGAACATTTATGCGATAACAGGAACACCCAGTAACCTTCAAGGAAAAATGGATTACGCTTATCCGAGCAGATATCTTGATGTCACTTTTGTAGGCAACAACTATGTGAGTGTGCTTGCCGCTTCCGAGGATGAAACAGACAGAGAGCTGATGCAAGATGCAATGACCATTTCAGTAGACGGCTATAACAGCTACAATCCTGTCAACATCAATGAACTTGATCCTAAAGAAGGAGCTGCAGCCTTCATCAACTCTCTCAATCAGGTGATCCAGAGAAATGAAGAACTTAAGCTTGCTCCGATACCAAGAGAATCGATCTTAAGCAATTTTATTCTGAGAAGACATTATGGTTACTGGATGATGGAATCAAGATTCACTCTTGAGGAGCAGAATGAGGATACACTCTATAAAGTGCCGATCGCGCTTAAGCCTACAAAAAATATCGTGACTTATGATGATCTGACCGTACCTTGGGCAAAGGTGAAGGAAAGTGTCCCTCAGGCAATAGATGCATTCAATGCTCCTGGAAACAGTTTCCTGCTGGTCCGTACACCTCAGTATCTCCTGATGTATAAGATCGAAGGTGTAGATAAAATCAGCAGAGAACCTCTTCAGGCAATTGAAATCAAGGAAAACGAACAGATCATCATGGCTGAATGGGCTAGAGGTGAATTCGTGAAGAGATGGACGGATGTGGCATCAAAACAGGGACGAAAAATCATCTTTGTGCAGAATCGCAGATAGAAAGAGAATATAGAGGAGCGGCTTTTGGGGAAGTGAGTCATCACTATTCCATGAGCCGCTTTTTCGACATCATCGGAAGGATGATCATCATAATGGGCGATTTTCTACCAGCTCTTTAATTTTTCTTTAAGGAAAAAATTATAAATTAACAAAAGACAATATTTAGTATACAATGTATTTGACAAGATTTGGCAGATAGCCAGGTGATTAAGAATTTCGAGGTAGATTATGGGAACAGTTAAGCATTTATTCATCGTTAATCCAGTGGCCGGCAACGGAATTGCCTTAAGAATGACCAATACAATACATAAACTCTTCAACGAGTTGAAACTTAAATATCAGGATATCTCATATGAGATTGTATATACCAAGGAAGAAGGTCATGCAACAGAAATCGCCAGAAAATATTCCCGAATGGGCGATTACAGAATCTATGCAGTAGGTGGAGATGGTACTTTAAATGAAGTCCTGAACGGTATGATGGGTTCAAATTCATCGCTTGGATGTATTCCTGGCGGATCAGGAAATGATTTTATCAAAAGTCTGGTTACAAAGTTCGATAGAAGAAGAATACTCATGAATACGGTCCTTGGGAGTGAAGAGGAGCTGGACGTGGCATCAGTTGATGGCAGATATTTCATCAACATCGCATCCATGGGCTTTGATGCTTCTGTGGTGAACAATGTCGAGAAGTTCAAGAACAGAAAGTATCTGCCGAACAAGTTTGCCTATCTTGCTTCCGTTCTGGATACTGCGAAGGATTTCAAGAATCTCAATCTCAAGATGGTCATCGACCAGCAGGAAATCAATACGGAAGCTTTCATGGTGGCCATTGCTAACGGCAAGTACTACGGAGGCGGAATCAAGATTGCACCGGAAGCCGATCTGAAGGATGGTCTTCTGGATGTCCTGCTTGTAAGAGACATCAGCAGAGCGAAAATCATAAAGTTTCTGCCCAAAGCGGTTCCTGGAAAACATATGGACCTTGAGGAAGTCACTCTCCTTAGGGCAAAGACCATTGATCTTTACGCGGATGAACCGGTATACATCAATATCGATGGTGAGCTGGAAGCAAGGCGTGAAGCTCATTTCAGACTGGAAGATGCGAAGATCAAATTCATCATACCGAGAACCACATTTTAGAATAGGGGTGATAATCATGGATGATAAAAACAGAAAAATCGAAGATATCGCAAAAAAAGCAGGTAAGCTCACAAGCGACGTTATGACCGTCTCAGGTGAAGCTTTAGGACTGCTGGCACTGAAGCTGGGCAATGAGTCTCTGGCATATAAGACCATCAAGGCTGCTAGGGATAAAAGCGAAGGAACAGGCAGAAATGTGGAAAAATTCCTGGACGAAAACATCAAAAAAGTCCATGTACGTGTACAGGAGAAGGATATCCAGGATTTCAAAGATAAAGCTGAAGGTGTAGCCAAGGACTTTAAAGAAAGCCTCTCGAAAATAGACCTGGAAAAAATCAGAGAAGACATCAAGAGCAAGGCAAGTTCTGTGGTCACAACAGAAACCAGAGTCTATGGGGATGCCGATCACTTCTATTCTGAAAAGGATAAAGTGGGGGGAATCGTCATTGACGAAATGACCTGGAAAGAAGAAGAATAACCAATCAGGATAATCATGACAGGACAGTAAAAGGGCTGGTGCATCGCACCAGCCCTTTTAGATGGTCTTATTCTTTACGATCCTGATTGACTGTGGCGGAATAATTCTCCTTAGGTGATTCAGATGTTCTTGTGACATTCTCCTTTTTGTAGGTTTCTTTCGGTCTGTAGGTTGAATCCGGTTTTCTGTCACGGGTTGAAGTTCTGAAGACAAGATACACACCAAGAAGAAGTATGACAAATGCTCTTACGGTATTGAAATTCAGCCAGTATGGGAATTCACCGAGATATCTGCCGTATCCAAGAAATACGCCGATGAGAATGAGCGCCAGGGAAATAACCAGTATTCCTCTGTCCTTCGGTTTTGCAACATAGTACTGAAGAAGTGCAAGACCCAGGATGACCATGAATATCGGACTGGACATGCTGTCCATAATGGGCAGAAACTGCTTGATCAGAAAAAATGAACCGGTCAGCGTCAGTATTCCTCCTGGGATCAGTACACTGGCATCTCTTCTTTTAAAATTCGTGAAATAATCAATTTCCAGGAAAAGACCCGGTAGAAGGATGAACAGCGGCCACAGATTTCTCATGGAAAACAGATTATCTAAAAACAGTGCGTTGTATAGTGCTGCACCACCGATGATGATCAGGATCAGTCCTATATAGTAGGATGTTCTGTTACGCATAAATGAATGCCTCCTCTTTCTCTATTTGTTTAAAGAATAACTGTATTGGATTAAAACTGTGTTAAATTTCCTTTAGAATTTCATTTTTCTTTGTGCAGGATATCTATATGATGCAGCCTGATTGTTTATGTTCTCGTTTTCAGGACATCTGTCGCTACCCGAGATTATTCAAGGAAGAACCCCAGTTTTAAGGTAATTTCTGCAGTGAGGTGTTTAAACTTTAGGGATTTCAGGCTAAAATGGAGATATGAGCGAAAACGTTTTTAGGGGGGAATAACCGTACATGAATGATAAAAACAGTCAGTCCATGAAAGTTAAACTGGAAGGCGCACTGCCTCCATATCCTGAATTTCAGAAGGGAATCAGACGAGCACCCAATCGTGGATACAATCTCAGCAGAAAGGACACTAAGACTGCTCTCATGAATGCCCTGAGATATATTCCAGAGGAGCATCACGAAGTGATGGCGAAAGAGTTCTATGAGGAGCTTGTGACCTACGGCAGAATCTACGGATACCGTTATCGGCCGACAGAGAGAATCTACGGCAGACCCATTGATGAATATCGGGGAAGCTGCATTGAAGGAAAAGCCATACAGGTCATGATGGACAACAATCTGGATTTCGAGGTAGCCCTTTATCCCTATGAACTGGTCACTTATGGCGAAACGGGACAGGTCTGCCAGAACTGGATGCAGTATCTTCTGATCAAAAAATATCTTGAAGTTCTAAGAAGCGATGAGACCCTTGTCATTGAATCAGGACATCCCCTTGGAATCTTCAAAAGTCATGAATTTTCACCAAGAGTCATCATCACAAATGCCATGATGGTCGGCATGTTCGACAATCAGGAAAGCTGGCATTACGCCATGCAGATGGGCGTTGCAAACTACGGCCAGATGACAGCCGGTGGTCTTATGTATATCGGACCCCAGGGCATCGTCCATGGAACCTTCAATACCATCATCAATGCAGGTAGAATGAAGCTTGGGCTGAAGGGTGAGGACAATCTGGCAGGATATCTGTTTGTTTCTTCAGGACTTGGGGGAATGAGCGGTGCTCAGCCAAAAGCCAGCGACATAGCAGGGGCCGTTTCCATCGTTGCAGAAGTGGATGCTTCAAGAATCAGAACAAGGACCGATCAGGGATGGGTTCAGGTGGTATCTGAAGAGCCGGCGGAAGCTTTCAGGATCGCCGAAGAAGCCATGAAGGAAAAGAAAGCGCTTTCCATCGCTTTCCATGGAAATATTGTGGATCTTCTAGACTATGCTGTGGAGAAACACAAGACCATTCATCTCCTTTCAGATCAGACAAGCTGTCATGCGGCTTATGATGGGGGGTACTGTCCATCGGGCATCACCTTCGAGGAAAGGACAAAACTTCTGGAAGAGGACAGAGAAACCTTCAGAAAACTTGTGGATGAGACACTAGTGAAGCATTTTGAGCTGATCAGGACACTTAATGCCAGAGGAACCTATTTCTTCGATTACGGAAATTCCTTCATGAAAGCCGTCTATGATGCAGGTGTGAAAGAAATCTCCAGAAACGGCATCGACGAGAAAGACGGTTTCATCTTCCCATCCTATGTGGAAGACATCATGGGACCTGAACTCTTTGACTACGGCTACGGACCCTTCAGATGGGTATGTCTGTCCGGAAAGAAAGAAGATCTGGAACTTACCGACAAGTGCGCCATGGACTGCATAGACAAGGACAGAAGAGCACAGGATATGGACAATTACAACTGGATCAGAGATGCGAAGAAAAATAGGCTTGTTGTGGGTACAGAGGCTAGAATTCTCTATCAGGATGCTGACGGAAGACTGAAGATCGCACTGGAGTTCAACCGTATGATCAGGGAGAAGAAAGTGGGACCGATCATGCTTGGCAGAGACCATCATGATGTATCCGGCACAGACTCCCCTTTCAGAGAGACCGCAAACATCAAGGACGGCTCCAATATCATGGCTGATATGGCTGTACAGTGCTTCGCAGGAAATGCTGCCCGCGGAATGAGCATGATCGCCCTTCACAACGGCGGCGGAGTGGGTATAGGGAAATCCATCAACGGAGGTTTCGGAATGGTTCTGGACGGCAGTGAGCGCGTGGATACCATACTGAAGATGGCCATGCCCTGGGATGTCATGGGCGGAGTCGCAAGAAGGTCCTGGGCAAGAAACATACATGCCATGGAAACCAGTGTGAAGTTCAATGAAGAAGGCAAAGGTCAGATCACCATCCCAAGAATACCGGAAGACCATATAATAGAAGCATTATTGGAGGATAAATAAATGGAAAGAATTGTAGAATGTGTACCGAATTTCAGTGAAGGTAGAGACAAGGAGATCATCGAAAAAATTGTTGACTGTTTCAGAGGTAAAGACGGTGTAAAGCTTCTGGACTATTCCAGCGACAAGGACCACAACAGAACTGTTGTGACACTTGTGGGAGAACCTGATGCCGTTAAGGAAGCGGTTATATCTTCAGTGAAAGTGGCGAAGGAGAATATTGATCTTCGCAGCCATACAGGAGAACATCCAAGAATGGGCGCCTGTGATGTCATTCCTTTTATTCCCATAAAGAACTTTACCATCGAAGAGGCTGTTTTTCTCTCCAAGGAAGTGGCAGAAGAAATCGGGAAGCTTGATATTCCTGTGTTCCTTTATGAAAGAAGTGCAAGCGCGGCCCACAGAGAAAACCTTGCAGCCATCCGAAAAGGACAGTTTGAAGGAATGAAGGAGAAGATGACCGAAGAGAAATGGATGAGCGATTTCGGACCCAAGGCACCGCATGAATCCTTTGGTGTCGTTGCTGTCGGGGCAAGAATGCCTCTTGTGGCGTTCAATGTGAACCTCAATACTTCAGATGTATCCATTGCTGATGCCATCGCAAAAAAGGTGAGACATATCGGAGGAGGACTCAGATATGTTAAGGGAATGGGCGTGTTTTTAAAGGACAGAAACATCGCTCAGGTATCCATGAACCTTACAGACTATACAAAAACCTCAATCTACCGCGCACTGGAGACTGTAAGATTTGAAGCGAAGCGATACGGCGTAAGCGTTGTGGGGACTGAGATCATCGGTCTTGTCCCTCAGCAGGCGCTGATCGATTCAGTTGAATACTATATGGGGATCGAGAATTTCACTTCCGATCAGATTCTGGAGAACAAGCTGGCAGAATAAAGGAGAATGTTATGAAAGATTTACTCATCAGGAACCTTGCAAGCCTTGCTACAAGCACCGGCAGTAAACCACGTGGCGGAAAAGAGATGGGAGAGATCCTTGAGATTGAAAATCCATGGGTGCTCATAAGAGAAGGAAAGATCTATAGGATCGGTCAGGAGGAGCTCCTTCAGGAAGCCCCGGATGCCGATATTCTTGACGCAACGGGCCAGACACTTCTTCCGGGATTTGTCGATCCTCATACGCACCTGGTTTTCGGTGGTACAAGAGAAGAGGAGTTCAGCATGAGGCTGAGGGGCGAAAGCTATATGGCGATCATGGAGAAGGGCGGAGGAATCAAGTATACCGTCAGGAAGACCCATGAGGCGAGCTTTAATGAGCTTCTTGAAAATGGAATGAAGACTTTGAAATCCATGGCGGAAATGGGTATTACAACCGTTGAAGCAAAGAGCGGCTACGGCCTAGACAGGGAAACGGAGCTGAAGCAGCTCCGCGTTGCACGGGAACTTAATGAAGCAGGTCTTCTTGAAGTGGTATCGACATTCATGGGTGCCCATGATATTCCCATGGAATATAAGGGTAGAGACAAGGCATTTCTTGACTATATGGTGGATGAAGTTCTTCCGAAGGTGATTGACGAAAATCTTGCAGAATTCGGGGACATCTTCACCGAAAAGAATGTATTCAGTGTGGAGGATTCAAGAGAATATCTCAAGAAGATGAGAGACATGGGGCTTAAGCTTAAAATCCACGCGGATGAGATCAATGATCTAGGCGGTGCGGCTTTAGCGGCCGAGCTCTCTTTGACGAGCGCAGATCACCTACTGAAGGCTAATGATGAAGGACTTGGAATGATGAAGGAGAAGGGCGTCATTCCGGTACTTCTCCCTCTAACCGCATTTTCACTCAAGGAAGATTTTGCGCGGGCAAGGGAAATGATCGATATGGGCCTACCCGTTGCCATGGGGACAGATTACAATCCTGGAAGCTGCTATTCCTTTTCGATTCCTCTTATGCTCTCCTTAGGATGTCTTAAGATGGGCATGAGTCCGGAAGAGGCTCTGACGGCTGTCACTTTAAACAGCGCATCGGCACTTGATCGGGCACATCGGATCGGAACGATAGAAGTGGGGAAAGATGCAGACCTTATCCTGATTGATGCTCCTTCCTACAGATTTCTGACCTATCACTTCGGGATGAATCTGGTGACAACCACCATAAAAAGAGGTAAGATAATACACAGGAAATAAGGAATGGAGTTGAAGACATGACGGATTATGATCTGATCGTAATAGGCGGAGGTGCAAGCGGAATCTATGCCGCACTTACTGCAAAAGAAGAAGGCGTAAGAGATATTCTCATTCTGGACCGGGAAGAGAATCTTGGCGGAATCCTCAATGAACTGATCGAAGCTGGTCATGGATTCATGGAAGATGGCGTTACAGGTATTGAGGTGGCAGAAGATCTGAAATTCAAAGTAAGAGACAATGACATCGAGGTCAAACTTAACGCACTGGTTCTGGATGTCAAACGGGATAAGAGCGTCAAATATGTCTCAGGTGCTGAAGGCGTAAACGAGGTCACGGCAAAGTCCATCGTTTTTGCAACAGGTGCAAGAGAAAGACCTAGAGGAGAACTGAATATCTCCTCCAACAAATCTGCTGGAATCATGTCGGTTGGGTCTGCCAGAAAACTGATCGTCAATGCCGGTTACCTTCCCGGAAAGCATATCGTCATCTACAGCCAGGACATCAACAGTCTGTATCTGGCAAAAATGCTTGTCATAGAGGGTGCCAAGGATGTGACCATCATTGAACCCAGCAAGGGACAGAAGGATGATTACGGCTACAGGGAAGATCTTAAGGACTTCAGTGAAATACGCATGCTCTACAGCACGAAGATCATACAGATCAAGGAAAACGGAAGAATCGAAGGGGTAAGAATCAAAAATGCTGAAGGTGAAGAACAGTTTCTGCCTTGTGATTCACTGCTCCTGTCCGTGGGCCTTGACCCTTCCAAACGGCTTTTCAAGAAGTTCAGAAGAGGTATGGATGATATGGGGATGTATGTGGCCGGTAATGCCGATGAAGTCTCCTATGATCTCGATGTGGTGATCGATAAAGGTAAGGCTGCCGGAAAATCTGCAGCACAGTATCTCAAAAAACCTGCACAGGAAAAATAGGACAATAAAAAGAAGCAGTAGCACGATACTGCTTCTTTTTACGCCTAGACCACCTGAAGAGGATGATGCGGTCTCAGTTTATTTGCCACCTCTTCCCTCAGGAGATCGATGGTGGATGGATGGTTGTACTTATAGAGTCTCAGATATTCATATTCCTTCTGGGTCAGGAGGTTTTCACCGTAGAGGCTGTCGAGGTAAGGCACATCGAAACGATGACTGAGTATTTCAGCAACCATCTTCCGCTCTTTTCCATTTTCATAATACACCTGAATGGCTATGGGATGACTGTCGAAGGCCATTTTCCTGACATATTCCACCGAAAGTCTGTTCCTGAGCATTTCATCCATACCGAAGGTGGGATTTGGTGCGGTGACGTAATATACAATTCTCTCCACCCTGAAAGGCATAGCGGCAATGGTGAATTCCGCATCTTTGGGCATCATATTCTTTTCGATGTCTCCATCCAGGTTGAAAAGCTTCACTTTATAGACCAGGATGAGAAAAAGTATGAGTGATATTCCTGTGATGACCATCAGACCACCTCCCAGGCTACTGTATTTTTCCCGCTGTCTTTGGCGTTTTTCAGTTTTCTGTCTGCGGTTACAAAAAGTTCAGCTTCGGTTACAGCATCCTTCGGATACTGGGCAATGCCTATGCTTAGCGTCAGAGTGCTTGATACCACATCAAATGCGATATCGCGGATGGAGCTCTGAATGGATTTTGCAACCTCAAGGGATTCTTTTCGATCCGTATTCTGCAGGATAATGGTAAATTCATCGCCTCCATAACGGAAAGCGGAACCGCTTGCGCCTGCAGCCTTTTTGAGTATTTTACCCACCTCAGCAAGCACCCTATCTCCTGTTGCATGACCGTAGTTTTCATTGAACTGTTTAAAATCGTCCACATCGATGACCATGAGCGAGAAAGGTTTTCTGTTGATCATCAGTTCATGGATGGTTTCTTTGTAGAATCTGTGATTGTAGATTCCCGTAAGCTCGTCAGTAATGGCAAGTTTTCTGATCCGATCATAAAGCCTGATGTTTTCAAAGGCGAGTGCGGACTGTCCGGCAAAAGTGATCAGGGTATCCAGATCATCGTCAGTGATGGGTTTTTCGTTGAACC
The DNA here is from genome assembly GCF_032054185.1 of Proteiniclasticum sp. Classification (NCBI taxonomy): domain Bacteria; kingdom Bacillati; phylum Bacillota; class Clostridia; order Eubacteriales; family Clostridiaceae; genus Proteiniclasticum; species Proteiniclasticum sp. Next base: position 216,342 of record NZ_DAMBTF010000001.1, on the reverse strand, counting down.
GGTTATCCACGAGCAGTACACCGACAACGATATTCTTTGCAATCATGGGTACAAGTGCATAGTTTTCAAAGTTCAGTTTACCAAGATCTTCACCGAAATCTTGAGGGTCTGCGCCTCTGATCAGAAGAGGAGATTTGTCTCTGCAGCACCTGACAATCGGATTTGAGCGATCATCTCTCAGACTGAGCTTAACATCCTTCACTGTATCCAGAAGCTTAAGATCACTGTCTACATGGAATTCAATGACATCATGGAGAGTGGGCTGGCTGGTCACGACTTTGCCCCAGATCCGATAGGCCTCAGCTCTTGTAGAGGGTCCGATGGCGTTCTGTCCGATGATTTCATCTCCATCCACAAGGAAGACGACTGCCCGGTTGAAACCGAGTCCGTAACCGGCAGTGAGTGTAGTAAGAACGATTTTATCAAGTTTACTTATATCCGATGCAGTCTGCATGGAAGTTGTGATTTCTCTTAAAAGGGACATTTCATTGATTTTGATATGAAGCTTCTCCAGCCACTCTTCATTCTTGTCGGTAAGCTGATAAAGCTGAACGGAAATGAAGATGAGGCCCAAGGAGGACAGCCCAAGAACGAGACTGTCGATCTGAAACTGCGCATAAGGAATCTGATGCCATCTGCTGTTGAGTAACAGTATAATGATGGAAAGAAAATACAGCATCACACCTCCATAAAGACCATAACCAAGAGTGATGATCGTAATGGGAAACAGGAACAGAAGGTGGCTGAGTGAGCTCTCCTGTCCGAGTATGATCACGGCGAAGACCACGACGAGCAAAGACCCCGTAATGATCGCAGGTTTATGAAGTTCAGGTCTGTAGCTTTTCATGTAGTTGATCAGAAGGGCCAGGGAACAGGAAAACAGCAGAATGACTGTATCACTTCTGACGTCGATTCCCTCCACAATGAAACCAAGGATCAGTAAAAACAGGATAAAGATATACAGTATAACTTTGTTGAGTTTCAAGATAATCCTCCCATCATGATGAAATGCCTGCCTGATTCAGTCTTATTCATATTATCATTTATAGTAGTGTATTGCTATAAGGATAAAAAGGTTTTCATGGGAAAGATCACATAATCCTATAACGGTATAAATGAATATCAGAAACTGGCCTGATGAACTTCTGAGAGACGATCATGGAGAATCATCTGTATAGGGTCAGTGCTGAACATAACGGATAAAAATAGAGATCCGAAAATATTCCATCTTTAGAACTGATTTCATATGAAAAAAAAGCATCTGCACTTCCCGGTTCAAGGAAGCAGAGATGCCTTATACTGAATGATCTAATAAATAATATCGGATTTCTTTGCGACTACCTGAACTCCATGGGTTCTGAAGTGTCGATTTTAAGTTTATCCAGTGCGCGTTTTCTCATGTCGGCGTCGTCCATATGTCTGGGCATATAGGTGTTGAGTGCTTTGTCCCCACTCCAGAGGATGGGGTTGTGGGCAAAGAGTGCTTGAATTTCGCCGTTTTTATCTTTTGTGAGTCTTAACTTCACCATCATACCATCAGGATCTTTTGCCCCTTTATAGTCGATGAAGAGAAAGTTTCCCAGGCTGTAATAGATGGGCTTTCCGTTATAGATCTCCACTTCCTGCAACACATGAGGATGGTTTCCGTAGACAAGATCAACACCCATATCTATAAGCTTCTGTCCCATGCTGCGCTGTTTCCAGGAAACCTCATGGGTATCCTGACCGCCCCAGTGCATAGCTGCGATGATGTAGTCGACTTTTTCCGTTTCCTTCATCATCCGGATGTCTTGCTCTATCTTTTCGTCAGAGACGAAGCTTGAATTGAAGCCCAGATAACCGAGCATCCCGATTCTGAATCCGTCTTTTTCGAATACGGTGTATTTATCCACCTTCACATTTCCGATTTCGATATTTTCGGTTCTGGAAAGATTGGTGCCGAAATATTCGATGCCATATTCATCCAGATGGTCGAGGGTGTCGTCAAAGCCTTCCTGAAGATAATCCACCATGTGGTTGTTGACTACATTCACATGAGTGATGCCTCCTTCAGATAGGACATCAAGATAATCGATGTTATGAGCTTTGTAGGTATAGATTTTCCCCGGCTGATGAGCAGTTCTCTCTGTAAATACATTCTCAAGATTTGTGATGACCATATCGGCAGCATCAAAATCCTCTTTCAGGTATGTGAGGAAGTGAGCGCCTCCATATTTCTGCCATTTTTCATCAAAAGGATTCTTTCTGCCGAATCCCGTTCCCAGGCCCATGTCACCAAGAAGAATCAGATTGATTTCCTTCTTCTCCTGACTCTGACTGAGTTTTTCAAAATAACCTTCCAGTTCCATTTTGCCGTTGTCTTCAATGAAGCCGAGTAGATGGTATTTTACGCTGTCTTCCATGGGTGCTCCGATTTCGACCATGTCTCCGCCTGCGAAGGCAATATCATAGCCCGTAATCTGCAAAAGATCTTTCAGCGGAACCATCAGATGATTCGCCTGACTGAAATAAGGCTCGGCGGTAAGAAGCACATCTTTCTGATAGATATGTTCATCCTCGAATTCAACAAGGATCTCTCTTTTTCCGGAAGCGATCACAGCTCTGATCTGACCTTCTTCTGTATTTTTCAGGATGACCATTTCTTCATCTTTAACTGTCCAACTCATTTCATAGTCAAGCAGATGGGACATGAGTTCAAGTGAGACAAAGGGGATATCCCATTTTCTTTCCACTGGAGTGAGCTTTTCATTCTGTTCTTTTCGTATGCTGAGGGATTCGCCTTCAAAATCAGAGGCGAGGCCTTTATTGAATATCAGATCCTGACTGAGTCTCGCAATGCTCTGTTCCTCAGAAATGATGAGGGCTTCATAGGGGTCGATGCTTTCTTTTTCAGCTAAGGTATCTTTAGCACCTGTGATTCCTTCTGCCCGTTCCAGGTTTTTCAGACCGAATAGTGACCCTGAGATAATGATGAAGAGCGCGACGACCAGAAGTGGGAGCCAGGCGAATTTACGACTTTTATGCAATCAGATCAACTCTTTCAATATAATATGTTCTACATAGAAGCAAAACCGAGATAATTATAACATAATTGACGTATGATGTATGTGAATCCTGAGATATTCCAGAAGTATTAAGAATCCATGTGATAAGTGCTGAAACTTAAAAGGGGACGATGCTGCAGAGGAAGAGAAAAATCAGGTGAAGAGAGACGAAAAAAAAGCTCCATTTCCGAACTGGAATGAAGCCTCACATAGATAGGTGTCCTATGTTAGATAAGCTTTGAGAAGCAGTCTCTGCAGATAAGTGTGGCTCCTGCATTTCCGCTGATGTAGTTTCCCTTCGTGAGACCTTTGTCGCAGACGGAGCAGGTCTTCTTCTGCACTTTCTGATCTTTGGAGTCTGCTGAAGCCTCCGCTTTCTGCTTTGATCGGTTTAACTTGCCTTTGGTGTTGGAAGGAGATTCATAACTTCTTAAGGGGATGGACTCCTCTCTCTTATAGACCGTAAAGTCAAGATGGAAAACACTTTCCTTGTAGAGCTCCAGCTCAAATCTCGGATTTTCCTTATCATAATATTCTTCGATGACGATCCTTGTCACCTGAGCATCATTTATGATGAGACCGGATTTCTCTATTCCGTCAAAGATGCTTTTGGTGATGTTGTTGGTATCAGGATGTCTTTTTTCGCTTTTATAGAAGACTTTCAAAATGGCGATAAGGGACTCCGTAAATACGACGCCCGGATTCTGGGACCTTGCAAGGAGCGCAATGGTCGATTCGTATATGGAATAGCGGTCGCTGTAGCTTCCTGTGTCATGGGGCATGAAGAAGCGACCGTCCTTACTGACCATTTTAAAATTGGATTTACTGATGGGTGTTCCGGGAATCACCACTTTTGCATAATCTGCCATGGAAGAAGATCTCCTTTCCTGATGTGTCACTGCTTCTCTGATGTCTTAATTCATGAACGTTCATTCACTTTTGATTATAACATGGAAGAGGAATACTGCTCATCTTAAATATTCAACTTCTTTTAAGTTTTTTTGTGTATTAATTCTATAGAAGGTATAATATCATAGTTAGGGAAACGAATTGAATCACATGAGGTTTTAAACGCATATCCTTACAGAAAATTGATGTAAGTGAAATATGAAACCCGATAAGATTCACATTTCATTTCCGGATCTTTAAAGGATCAGAACATAGATGAAGGAGGCAGGGAAACTGTCAGAAAGAGGGTTTCCATGATAGAGATTATGAAAGATGTTTATATTTTAGCTATTGAATCCAGCTGCGACGAAACGGCATGCAGCATCGTAAAAAACGGAAGAGACGTACTGTCCAATATCATTTCTTCACAGATCGATATCCATCAGAAATTCGGTGGAGTCGTACCTGAAGTTGCTTCAAGAAAGCATGTGGAGAACATTACAGGTGTTGTGGAACTTGCCATGAAAGAAGCTAAGATCTCAAGGGAAGATATCGATGCGGTTGCAGTGACCTACGGACCTGGACTTGTGGGCGCTCTTCTTGTCGGGCTTCAGTTTGCAAAAGGGTTCGCCTATTCTCTGGGAATTCCACTTATCGGTGTCAATCACATCGAAGGACATATCGCCGCGAACTACATTCAGTACAAGGATCTTGTGCCGCCGTTTGTATCTCTTGTTGTATCCGGAGGGCATACTTTTGTCGTGCACGTCAAGGACTATGACGATTTTGAGGTCATGGGCGAAACCAGAGACGACGCGGCAGGTGAAGCCTTCGACAAGGTTGCAAGGGCTATGGGGCTCGGCTATCCCGGCGGACCGAAGATCGATAAGATCGCCAAGGAAGGCAACAGAAATGCCATTAAGTTCCCTAAGGCTAACTTCCATGAAGACACTCTGGACTTTTCATTCTCAGGTCTTAAGTCTTCTGTTCTGAACTACATCAATTCGGAGAAGCAGAGAGGAAACGAGATCAATGTAGCCGATGTAGCGGCTTCTTTTCAGCATGCAGTCGTATCCGTTCTGACGGAAAATGCCATGAAGACCATAAAGAGCAGAAATCTCGACAAGATCGCTGTGGCAGGTGGAGTTGCATCGAACTCGAGCCTTCGTGAATCACTTCTTGAAAAAGGCAGAGAAGAAAATGTGAGCATCCTGTTCCCGGATATGATTCTCTGCACAGATAATGCGGCGATGATCGGAAGTGCTGCATATTTTCAGTTTGTACGAGGCAACATATCCGGCAATGATCTGAATGCAGAACCAGGTCTTTCCTTGGGCGGGAGATAAGAAAGATGAGCTTCTTTGTAGATTCAAACAGCCTGGAAAGGCATAAGTTCAGAAAAATGATCAACAAGAAAAATATCATACGATTCATCCTCATTCTGATCCTTGCACTCTTCATCGCCGGTTATCTTTATGAGGAGTATCAGGCAAAGATCTATCTCGACGAGGTCGCAGGGGATACCATAACAGTCAACCAGGTGGAGTATAACTATGAGACATATGGAAAAGGGGACTATATCGTCATTGTAGACAGCGCCTCGGGCAGCTCCATTCTGAATAAGCGCTATCTTATGGAAAGCTTCGAAGGAAAAGCACGGCTTTTCTTTTACGATCGTCCGGGCTACGGCGGAACAAAGGGCGAGCTTAAAACGCCCAAAGAGACTGCGGAAGATCTTCATTTCATGTTCAGACGATTCGGATGGAAAATGCAGTTTATCCTTGTCGGAGAAGAATATGGTTCTCTTGTCATGCAGGAGTACCTGAATCTCTATCCTGATGAGGTTATCGGTGCAGTATTCATCAATCCTCTAGGCCAGATGCTTGGCAGTGATGAAATGGTCCGCTATAAAGATATGAGAAGCGCTTCTTTCCCGTCCAAAGAAATCCTGGGTACTGTAGGGCTGCCAAGACTTATGCAGAATATGGGTATACTTGATTTTTCTGATGATGTGAGTCTTGAAAATGAGGATGATATGCACTTCTTTGCAAATCTCAGACTGTCCAAAGCATACATGAATACCATGGAAGCGGAGCTTCATCATATGGCAACGGCTTCGGGTATCGAGGTGAAACCCGGACTCATGGGAGATCATCCTTTATATCTCATCACCAGCAGACGAAACAGTGAGCGGTTTCAGCAGGAGAACTATCTTTCCTATTCCAGCGAAAGTGAAGTCTTCATCGTACCGGACTCTGTATCGGATGTGATTCTGGAGAGACCGGAGGATGTGGCATCTAATCTATATGGTATGCTTGATAAGATCATACGATCAAGTTTCAGATAATCCCTTCAGAAACAGATGAACATTAAAAGACCTGAGTAAAGTGAGTCGCTCTCTTTACTCAGGTCTTTTCTGCCTGATGGGAGGACGGAATGTATGAGTGATAAGATTCATTTTAGAATTGAGGTTTATGATGAAATATAGAAATGGTAAAATCTGATTGTGTAAGTGGAAAAATCTATAATTTGTACAAAATTATTTTCCATGACACGTTTCTGTAACATTGACTCGTTATGATGAACCTATAAATTGAGAACAGGAGGATAAGGATATGGACGATAAGGATAAATATGGTTACAACCCAGAAAGTGAAAATCGGGAAAATATGAACCATGAGATGAACGGACGGGAACAGGATCATTACGATACACAGGATTATACGGAAGAGTTCAGTGACAGAGATGTTCATACTACGGAGCGTTCATCCTATGGACCAGAGGAAAAAAGAGACGGAGAGCAAGGACGCGATGGGAACTATGTCTATCGCGGAGGATCCTACTATGAAGGAACAAGAGAATATGAGGCGCCAAGAAAGAAGAAGAGATTCTCCATACTTTCTCTCATTGCTTCAGCACTGATATTTACTCTTCTTGGTACATCCCTTGGCATTTATAGTGCCTATAATGTGCTGCCAGGCACAGCATTCTACAACCAGTCCAAACTGGGACAGCTCATCGGGGAAAATAACGGCAGAGCTCCGGTACAAGTGCTTACACCTGAACTTAAGGAAGAAGGGCTTACGATCCCTGAAATTGTGAGCATGGTTCAGCCGGCGGTTGTTACAGTAAGTGTTCAGGTGCCTGGAGGCGGAAGTTTCTTCAATCCTGAGGGTGGATACTCCGAAAGTATCGGAACAGGATTCATCCTGAATGAAGAAGGACTGATCGCAACGAACTACCATGTGGTTGAGCGTGGAGAAAATATTCGGGTTATTCTTTATACCGGTGAAGAAGCAACAGCCAAAGTGGTCAATTTTGATGCCACCAACGACCTTGCAGTGCTTCAGATGGATGAAAGCGTTAAAGTCCCAGGAGTCGTGACTCTTGGTGATTCGGATAATATCCGAGTAGGTGAATCAGTCATCGCCATCGGTAACCCGCTGTCGAAGGATTTTGCCGGAACGGTCACATCGGGTATCGTATCAGCCACTGAACGTGCCGTTATTGTAGGGAATACAGAATATAACTATATCCAGACGGATGCAGCCATCAATGGAGGAAACTCAGGCGGTCCGCTGATCAATGCCAGAGGTGAGGTCATCGGAATCAATTCTGCAAAGATCTCCACGGATTCTGTAGAAGGAATCGGATTTGCCATTCCGATCAACACTTTAATCAATGGACTTGATGCTCTTTCCAGAGCTCAGCTGCTCGTGGGTATTGCAGGAAGAGAAATCAATGCATCCACTGCAGATCAGAACGATATCCCATCGGGTGTGCTCGTTGTTGAAGTGCAGGAAGATTCACCGGCATCTCGAGCCACCATGGTGGTGGGTGATGTCATCACAGAGTTTGACGGAAAGAAAGTCACAAGTGTACAGGAAATCAATGAAATCAAAAATACGAAAAAGGCAGGAGACCAGGTAGTGGTCAAGGTCTATCGCGAAGGCGGCTATGTTGATCTGAATCTGACTCTTGTCGAGAAGCCATAAAACTGAACGCTTAGTGTTTGCATTTCCCCTTTATGCATACCTTATGTATTCATGAGGAATCCCTTGAAAAACCGGCAGAATCTGCCGGTTTTTCTCATGGTGCACGATCTTAAAGCGGTTAAGGATTAGAACTTTTATAGAGAAAGAAAAGCCAGAAACGCGGGGTAGTGCGTCCTGGCTTTTTTTTGTTGGGGTGTTTTTCAGTTTCGGGGTATCTTAAATATGATCTATTGTTCTATCGCTTAGATTCTTTCGAACAGTATGGAGTTTTCAAGGAAGATGTGTCTGAAGAGATCGCTCTCCAGTGCCTGAAGATTATGGTAGACTGCGGCGAAGGTATTGCAGGCCCATTCTGGGAGCGTATAGTCATCGGTCACTCTTCTCAGCTCTGCAAGAAGGTTTCCTGCTGCATCATGTTCCGCTTCGGTTACTGCAATTTCTTTCTTCGCTTCCTCGATCCGGTTGTCCAGGATGAGGGGGAAGAGATCCACTTCCTCTTTGACCAGATGTTCATGGAGCTCGACTCTGAGCTTTCCGTAAAGATCATTGATGGAGAGAAGAAGAGGCTTGTCATGTCTGTAGTGTGCCTTAACGATGGCAGCTACATACTGGTCAAGTTCCTTGAGTACGTTTCTTGTATAGGTATGATGCTTTGAACGGATATGACCGATGAGTTCCTCATTGTCCATATGGTTGAAGAAATCCTCTTTCTCACCATTTCCGCTTAGTCCATCCATATAGCTGCCAAGATCCTTCAGGAAAGATTCCTTGTCCATGCCTTTTTCATCAAGGACTTCTCCAAGAAAGCGATGGCCGTTGCAGCAGAAGTCAAGTTTCCTGTCCTGGAAGAAGTTGGCCATTCTGATGTCTTCCTTCACAAGAGTATTGATTTTGTTTTCAAGTAAATTCATCTTATCCTCCTAGAATCTTATGGCATCTGCGAATACAGACGCTGCAGCTTTGATTTCGTTTGTGCTGTTTTCGGGATTGAATCTTACTCTCAGCGGGAAGGAGATGTCGGACATTCCTGTGGATTTGATGACATCGGAGGATCTTAAGGCTTTCATGCCTGCACCGACGAGGTAATCCTGTACCACTTCGACCGCTTCTCCTGACCATCCGTATGAACCGAATGCGGCAGCCGGTTTTCCTTCAACTTCAAGTTCCTTCAGTTCCTTAAGTATCGCCTCGAGATTTCCGGGGATATCCGCATATTTAGTGGAAGTTCCAAAGAGTATACCATCTGCATACTGAATCTTTGTCAGTACCTCTTCAAGCTCAGCTTTTTCTGTGTTGATGCTTTCCACGATGAATCCCTGCTCGGTCAGTTCATTTTCAAGGATTCTGGCCATCTTCTTGGTGTTTCCGCTCATGGTGTTGTATAGAATCAGCGCCTTGACATTCTCTTTTGACTGAAGGGCTGCTTCTTCATAGATACCCATGTACTTTTCAACATTCTGGTCAAGGATATATCCATGGGATGTTGCGATGGTTCTGATGTCGAGCTTCTTCACTACGTCGATCATTGGAAGGACATATCTTCTATGTGGATCCATGATGAGTTTGTAGTAGACCTTGAAATCTTCAAGGATGGAATCTTCATCTTCAAGCTCGGAGACAAGCAGTCTGTCGTTGTCTGCGATATGTGTGGAGAAGATATCACAGGTAAAGAGCATCTTTTCTTCCTCAAGATAAGTCACCATGGTCTCTTCTGTATGGAGGAATGGTGTTTCGTGGAAGCTTAAGGTCTTTGTACCAAGATTGAGGGTATCTCCGGTCCTTACGACCAGGAATCTTTCCTTATCGATCTTGTACATTTCCATAAGTTCATAAACTGCAAATGCTGTACATACGACCTTTGCATTCTGCGCTTTTCGGATCAGTGAACCGAGTGCGCCTGAATGATCAGGTTCAGTATGATTGATCACGATGAAGTCAAGGGTGAGAAGATCCATTTCCTTGCCAAGGTTATCTGTGAATTCCTTTCCGTAAAGCATATCCACGGTATCGATGAGTGCTGTCTTTTCATCTCTGATCAGATACGCGTTGTAGCTTGTTCCTTTTTCCAGAACCAGTCTGTGAAACGGTACCTTTCTGTCGTCTACTTTTCCTATCCAAAATACCTTATCTGCAATTTCTCTCATTGTTTATATTCCTCCTGTTGAATCAAAGTGTTTCTTTCCTATGCACTTAGAATACACCCTGCGGAAGAGGAAATATTTGACACACATCAATTTTGACAAAAAACTTCAAATTCGTTAAAAATATCGGAAGAGGATTGAAATATATAAAAAAGCATTGAAAAAAGCCCATTCTCGTTCTTGAGAATGGGCTGCTCCTATTTATGATTCTACTCCAGATTGAGTTTTTTCTGAAGATGATATTTAGTCAGGAAATAGAAGAGGATGTTCTTGATGGTGATGTAGACAAGGGCCACGGTGAAGACCAGTTTCATGGTGGAAATCACTGTAAGGAAGTTATTGGATTCGATCTTGGCTGCGAGATCCATGAACCATGTGCTCTCTCTGAAGGCATAGGCCATAAGGGTCATACCTATGGTTTCAATGGTGTTGATCGCTATGGTGATCAGAATAAAGATGAGTGTACCGCCGAGGATTCTATTTTTTGCAAAGCTGTATGCCTGAGCGATGCCAAGTGATGCATAGACCTGAAGCAGGATGTGCACGATACTCATGAGGATGAGCAGAACGAACACTGCAATCAGGTAGAAATCGACCTGCATCGACTGAAGCTCTTGCCAGATGGCGCTCAGATCGATGTCTCTTATGATGATGAATCCCATGGAGAGAATGAAGACAGCTGAGGATGCAAGCACCCAGATCATGGATGTGAGAATCTTCGATAAGATGAGCTCTGATGTTTTGACCGGCAGAGTGAACATGAGGTAGCCTTCGTCTCCCAGAAGATTGCTGTCAAAGCGCTTGACCACCATAAGTATGGTCATGACCCCCAGTCCCGCAAAGCTTAGAGCCAGTGCTACCGGAAGTATGGCATTCAGCACTGAAAGAAAGTTATCGTCAAACCCTCTGATACCCATAATAAGAGCCAATGCCATAATTGCGCCGTGGATTGGCAGGAAGTATCTTGCGGTTGCACGCATTTCGTATTTTATGAGTTTTCCTAACATCTGAATACCTCCCTGAACAGTTCGTCCACTGATTTTCCGGTTTTTTCACGGATGCTGTCGACGCTGTCATAGTCATAGAGTCTGCCCTGGTTAAGCAGGATCACTTCATCAAATACCTTTTCGATATCGCTGATGAGGTGAGTGGAGATGATCATGGTGGCATCTTCCTTATAGTTGCTGAGTATCGTTTCAAGAATAAAGTCTCTTGCAGCCGGATCCACACCGCCTATAGGTTCATCCAGAAGGTAGACCTTGGATTTTCTCGACATGACAAGGATGAGCTGTACCTTTTCCTTATTTCCTTTGGAAAGGGTTTTCAGTGGATAATTTTCATCAAGCTTCAGTACAGAAAGCATCTCCTTTGCTTTGATTCTATCGAAATCTTCGTAGAAGTCGTTGAAGAAATCAAAGATGTCCCTTACCTTCATCCAGTCGTTCAAGTAGGTTCTCTCTGGTAGGTAGGAGATGATTTTTTTGGATTCCACAGAGGGGGCCAGACCATCGATAAGGACCGATCCCTTTGTAGGCTGAAGCAGTCCGTTGATGAGCTTGAATAGCGTCGACTTTCCGCTCCCGTTTGGCCCGAGCAGTCCGATGATCTTTCCAGAGGGAATGGACAGGGTAAGATCATCTACAGCTTTGACTTTTCCAAATGACTTTTCTAGATTTTTAAGTTCTATGATTGCTGGGGTCATTCTTTTGCCTCCTTATAGTGCTTTCTGATGAGCGATATGAGTTCTTCCTCTTCGATACCAAGAGAGCTGAGCTCCTTCAAAAAAGGTGCAAGTCTTTCTCTAAGGTAGTCTTCTCTGAGAAGAGAAATCTGCTCTTTATCCTCTGTCACAAATTTTCCGGTTGTTCGCTCAGTCTCGATCAGTCCTGATGTTTCAAGCTCCATCAGGGCTTTCTGCATGGTGTTTGGATTGACACCTGCTTCCTTTGCAAGATCCCTTACTGAGGGAAGTCTTTCTCCTGGCGCAAGCTCTTTACGTATGATCTTTCTTTTCATTTCCTGTATGATCTGGATATAGATGGGAATACTGTTATCAAAATTCCATGGCACAGCAAGTCCTCCTTATTTGTATTATTGTATTAATGACTTAATACAATAATACATCATAGTGGAAATTAGTCAAGGATTTATTAAGATCAGATATGATATTTCAGCAGGCATTATCTGAAGACGGAATGAATCCATAGGAAAAGGCACGTCCTGTAGTGTGAACGTGCCTTAACGGGTTCTAATTCTATTCCTCTTCCTCCAGAAGGAGTTCTTCCCATTCAGCATAAAGATCCTGAAGCTCGCGGTCATGCTTATCGATGAGATCCGAGATTTCCATTGATTTTCTGATGTCGGAAAACACTTCTTCTGTAGTGAGCAGGTGAGTGAGACGCTTCTTCTCTTCTTCTTTCAGCCCGATATTGTCTTCAAGGGCTTTGAAGTACTTCTTCTTTTCTCTCTCTTCCTTTTCTCTTCCTTTTTTCTTCTTTTTCTCTTCCTGGGTTCTGGTTCTGTTCTTCTCAACCGGTTCTTCCAGTCCCTGAAAACGGGTAGGATTATTTTTCTTCTCAACATAGTAGCTGTAGTTTCCGAGATAGTTGTCTATGCCGTCTTCCTTAAGTTCAAAGATGTTGCTTACCACTTTATTCAGAAAGTATCGGTCATGGGAAATGACAAAGATCGTTCCGTCATAGTCAAGCAGTGCATCCTCCAGAGCTTCTCTTGATGGTATATCCAGATGGTTTGTGGGCTCATCCAGAATCAGGAAGTTGGATTTCTTCAGCATGAGTTTAAGAAGATTCACTCTGCATCGTTCACCGCCGGAGAGGTTTTCTATGCTTTTAAAGACTTCGTCCCCTCTGAAAAGAAAACTGCCGAGGTAGGTTCTGACTTCTCTTTCCGTCAGGTACGGGAAGTCATCATGTATCTCGGAAAATACGGTCTTGTAGGGATGCAGATCACTCTGTTCCTGGTCATAGTAACCGATGGTCACGTTTTTTCCGATGATGATGTCGCCTTTGTCTGGTCTTAGATGATTCAGAATCATTTTGAATAGGGTGGTCTTCCCACGCCCGTTCTCGCCGATGAGTGCGATCCGTTCTCCTTTTCGGATATGGAAGGAGAGATTTGTGAAAAGCTTTGTTTCATCAAAGGCTTTTTCGAGGTTCTCCACCATCAGCACATCCGTACCGCTTTCCACTTCATTCTGGAAGGCGATCTTATAAGGACTGTGTGCTTTGGGCGGAGCTTCTATACGTTCGATCTTGTCCAGCATCTTCTGCCTTGATTCAGCAGCCTTGATGCTTTTCTCTCTGTTGAAGGAACGGTATCTTTCGATGATCTTTTCCTGGCGTTCGATTTCATCCTGCTGATGTTTGAAGGCTTTCTGCCGGATTTCATAATCCTTCTTCTTCAGCTCAAGAAACTTTGTGTAGGGGGCATGATAGGAGTAGATTTCCCCATTGATCATCTCAAAAGTATGGGAAGTGATGGAGTCCAGAAAGAAACGGTCATGGGATATGATGAGAAGGGTCCCCTTATACGACTTGAGATACTCTTCCAGCCATTCTATGGCATTAAGGTCCAGATGGTTTGTGGGCTCATCAAGAAGGATGATTTCAGGGTTCGAGAGAAGAAGCTTAGCAAGAGCCACTCTTGTTTTCTGTCCGCCTGAAAGGATCTCAACACGCTTTGTAAACTCTTCATCGAGAAAGCCGAGTCCTCTAAGGACCTTATGGACTTCTCCTTTATAGGTATGACCGCCGTGGAGATCATACTCCTCCTGCAACCTCACATACTCTGTTATGGTCGCTTCATGCTCATCGTTCTTTGATTCGTCGTAGGGCTTTTTCATTTCTTCTTCAAGATGGAGCATTTTCTCTTCCATATCCATGAGGTGCCTGAAAATAGACAAGGCCTCATCATAGATGGTCAGAGAAGGATCAAGATTGATGTTCTGTGAGAGATAACCTAGAGTCTTCGTCTTGTCTATGAAGACATCTCCCTCATATTCTTTAATCTCTTTTGTCAGGATTTTGAACAGGCTGGACTTTCCAGCGCCGTTTGCGCCGATGAGTGCAACCTTGTCTCCTTCGTTTATGCTCAGACTGATGGATTTCAGTATGACATCTATTCCATAGCTTAATTTTACGTTATTGGCTGATATTACAATCATTTTTATTCACCTCTTGTCAACATTACTATTATACGGGATAGGAAGAATCGATGTAAAGGGAACTTTGGTTTCAGAGGGCTTTTCGGACGATATATATAAAATTAGTTTAAAAAGTTAAAATAATTAGATAAATATCTAATTATTTTATTGACATCGACATATTCAATGATTATAATAAAGTCAATCAGAATAAACGGAGGTAATATGATGAAACTTAATCTATTGAAAGACAGAAATTTTGCCCTGCTTATGGCCGGGAAAGCCGTATCACTTCTAGGAAGTGATATGCAGCAGTTTGCCTTATCGCTGTATGTACTTGCGGTTACCGGATCTGCGACGATTTTTGCCTCGATGCTTGCGATTTCCATATTACCTCGACTCATTCTTTCTCCTATAGCCGGGGTTTTTGGAGACTGGTTCGACAGAAAAAGAAGCATCGTGACCATGGATATGGTTAACAGTGTCCTCATCGGAAGCTATGCGCTGTACTTCTATCTGAGCGGTGAACTTAGTGTCTTCAGCATCTATCTGCTTGTCATCCTGCTTGAGATCACAGAAATTTTCTTCGGTGCAGCCATGGCGGCTGTGGTTCCCAGTATTGTAAAGAAAGAAGACCTTTTTGAAGCCAACAGTCTGAAGTCCATGATCACAAGCGTATTCACTATGGTAGCTCCACTTCTTGCCGCTGTGCTCTACAGCCTCACCGGAATCTTCGGGATACTCATCATAAACTCCATCAGTTTCATGGCGTCCGCTATCAGTGAAATGTTCATCGAGATTCCAAGATTCAACAGAAAGCCCGATAAAGTGAATATTGCCAGCTTCAGAAGAGATTTTATGGAAGGAGTAGGTATCATCAGAAAAAGCAGAATCATCAAGAACATCATCGGTCTTGGCATGATACTGAACTTCTGCCTAGGTGCACTGTTTAGCGTAGGACTGATCTTTATCATCAAGGAAACACTGGGTGGCAGCGACATGCAGATCGGGATATTCTCCTCCGTACTTTCCTTCTCCATGCTTCTGACCCCCGTACTGTTCTCTGGATTTGCCAGAAAGGTTCAGATCGGTAAACTGATGATCTACAGTTTCTTTATCGTATCGTTACTCATCATGGCTATCGGACTGGTGTCAGGCGATGCATTTACACTTAATTTCTCAGGAAATACTGTTCCATTTATGGCTCTCCTCGGGTTATGCTTTATCATCGGAATCTTTGTGACCCTAGCAAATATCTCTCTTGGCACACTTTTTGATACCATCGTGCCCAAAGAAGTCATGGGCAGGACTTCGTCTGTTATGGGACTTGGCATGACCATTGCAGCACCGGTTGGTCAGATTGTCCTTGGCGCAAGTCTTGATGCAATGGAACCGCTCTTTCCGGTAGTGATAATCGGTGTCATCATGCTATTAGCCGTGATATACTATAGGAAAACATTCCTGAATCCGGAAATGGAACAGGAAAAAGCTGCTGTCTGAGGAGGCGTCATTGTGAAGTATCAGTTTCGTGAAAAAGAAAGCTATCTCTGTGATCTACTCTCCGTACCGGGGATGATTCACTATAAGGAAGAAGACCTCAACAACAAAGATGAAAATTATATCGATCTCATTCCGGAGTCCAGTAAAATCATCGCACGAGAAATGCATGAGATGGTCATGCGTTACAAGGAACAGCTGATTCCTTTTTATTACTCCGCTCCGGAAGATCGTGATTTCAATCAGATTCTGGGTATGATGAATCCTGTAATCGGATATGAAGATGTCTCGGAGTATTTTGAGAGCATACTAAAAAAGCCTGAGGATGAGATTCTTTATGGTGTACTCCTGGCGCTGGATTATTTTGATCAGGACACAGGCGAAGAAGATAAGGAAACATCAAAGAAAAAAGCGAAGGAACTGGTTGAACATCGCGAACAGATCATGCCATGGCTCAATGCTTTATCCATAGGAAGTGATGCGAAGTGGCATCTCCTCTCTTTTACACAGTCACCAAAAAGGACTCTGGAAAAATATAAAGAGGTTATAGAGGAAATTCATCCCATATTCCTTAAGTATTATGAAGGGTTCAGAAAGAAAGTCATTACCTATGCGGAGGACTTCATCAGAAGACTCAGCGAGATAGAAGGTGACAGTCTTAGTGCAGTTTCTAACGGAATCGTCAGTGAGAACCTTCTCCAGACAGAAGAGATGGATGTGGTCATCTCCATTGTCAATGAGTTTGCTGTGATGCTCAATGCGGCCAATGAAAAGCCTTATATGTCATGGGGACTGAATATTGAAAGCATCTTCAATGCCATTTCTGAGATTGAGGATAATAAGATCCAGGAGAGGGTCCTGCTCTTCAAGAACTTTGGGGATAAGACGCGATACGAGGTCATCATGAACATCGCAAAGGGGATCACCTCAACAAAAATTATTGCAAAGAATCTTGGCGTATCCTCGGCGACAGTCTCATATCATCTCAACAATCTAGTGACCGCAAAAGTCATTTTCCTTAAACAGAGTGAAGGAAGATATATCTATCAGGTGAACAAAGCCTTCATCGAGAAATGCATAGAGGATCTGAAAGAGGATTTTCTGCTGACTTAGAATAACTTTCCTCATGTAATTTTATCTTCCCATAATCCTTGATCACCCTTAAGTCAGGCACTATGCTTTTCTTAAGGTTTTTTTCTTTGAACTCCGGTGAAAACCATAAGAAATGATACTGCACATTGTGAACCGATCAACAAATATGTTGACAGTTGTCCTCGAATATTCGTATGATTACATTTAAAGTATGTAGATGAAAATTATGAACTTTGAGAGGTCAAACGATGAAGAGGATTTTTGGAAGAAAGAAAGGAATACTAAGTGAAGGATATCTTTGGATCATCATGGCAGGTCTGATCTACGGGTTAGGGAGACTGTCGAGAAGAAATCCTCAGCTTCTTGAGCGCCTTTATCCCGCATCGGTCAATCGCGCACTGATCAGACTGCTCAGTCGGGTGACAGGAATCATACCCATTTCTCTTGGCGAGCTTTTCGTCTATTTCAATGTACTTCTGGGTATTGTTCTCCTCGTTCTGCTTGTGATAAAGATTTTCACCGGAGGATTCGTAGGACTCGCCTATAAGACTGTTACCTATATCTCACTTCTTTATGTCGTGTTCATGCTCGTATTCGGGTTTAACTATAATAGAGCATCAGTGAGGCAGTATCTTTCACTGGAAAGAACGAATTATGGACATGAAGAGCTGTATGCTTTAAACGAGATGCTCATCGAGCGGGCAAATCAGTTAAGAGAGGCGGTAAGTGAAGATGAGTCCGGTGTATTCACCATAAAAGAGAGTCATCAGGAAATTTTCACCATGGCTCAGGAAGGATTTGAACGCTTCAGTGCCGAGTATCCGGTTTTTTCCGGGGAATATGGAATCGCAAAGGGAATTATTGCCTCAGAGCCCTTAAATTATACAGGAATAACAGGAATATTTATGCCCTTTACAGGAGAAGCCAATGTCAACACTAAAGGACCTGATCTTCTTTTTCCGGCAACAGTAATTCATGAAATGGCTCATCAGAGAGGCATCGCCTATGAGAATGAGGCAAACTATCTGGCCTATGCTGTCAGCAGCTACCATGAAAACCCTTCAATAAGGTATTCCGGAACCATTCTTGCACTCATCAGTTCCATGAATGCACTATACCGTGACAGCAGAGAAAGCTACAGAATGCTGTATGACACTTATTCGGAAGGCGTAAAGAGAGATCTTGCCGCCTATAATGTTTTCTATAAGGCCTACGAGGGAGAGGTTCATGAAAAAGCGACAAAGGTCAACGATAATTATCTGAAAAGCAATGGACAGACTCAAGGGGTAAAAAGCTATGGAGAGATGGTCGATCTGCTTCTTGAACAGTTTATTCAGAAAAATGAAGCCATAAGGTGATATTTCAGACAGGAAAAAAGAGCAGGTCTTCAATAGACTTGCTCTTTTTTGACTCTATCTTATCTCTAGATGACATTAAGTAGCCAAAGAACGATAAGTATCACAATGATTGTTCCGATTATACCTAATCCTCTCATACAATGTAACCTCCTTGATTGCGATAACGCTATTTATATTTCGAATTTTCTAACTTCATTATAGCATGACCATGACAGCCAACTATCAAGGACCTATTAATATTTCAATAATATAGAGTGAACGACAGAGGCACGTCAGAGAGCGATAAAAAGGAGATGAATCTCTTCATCTCCTTGAGGGACAATATTAATTCAGGTATCTTCTTGCGCCTACTGTGCTGTAGTTGCTCATATGCCATGTGAGATCCTTGATTTCTACATTCTTTCCTGGCTGTGGTGCATGAAGCATCTGATTTCCTCCGATATAGATACCGATATGGCTTACTGTACCATTTCCGAAATATATGAGGTCTCCTGGCTGCATGCTGTCTAATGAAACAGCAGTTCCATGAGTTGCCTGATCTCTGGAAACTCTAGGTGTGCTATGGCCGAAGTGTGCAAAGATATACTTTACAAGACCTGAACAGTCAAATCCTTCAGCTGGTGTGTCACCACCCCAGGTGTAAGGGATACCGAGGAATGTCTTACCATAATTTACGATATCTCCTCCGGTAACTTTGCTGCTTGCAACAGTCATATAAGTTGCTGAAGCCCAGCCTGTCTTTCCGTTGTAGATGACCTGATCCCAGCCGTTTGATGAAGCGAGAACTTCGACTCTGCTTCCATTAGGGATAGTGAGTAGGACGGAATGACCAGTTGTGTTTCCGCTTCTCATGTTAAGGTTAGATGTTGTCGTTCTGAATCTTGAATTGACAACAGGAGCCGGTGCGGGAGCAGGAGCAGGAGCAGGAGCCGGTGCAGCAGATGTGGAAAGATACTGAGCTGAAGCCCAGCCGGTCTTGCCGTTGTAGGTTACCTTATCCCATCCGTTGGATGAAGCAATCACCTGAAGCTTCGTTCCCTGAGGAATGGTCAGTATGATAGAATGCCCGGTTGTGTTACCTGATCTCATGTTGAGGTTATATAGTGTAGTTTTGTAGACCAGAGCTGGAGCCGGAGCAGGTGCTGGAGCCGGAGCTGCAGCTGTGGACAGGTACTGAGCGGAAGCCCAACCGGTCTTGCCATTGAAGATGACCTGATCCCAGCCGTTGACAGACTGAAGCACTTCCACCTTTGTTCCCTTAGGAATGGTCAGAAGGACTGAATAAGCTGTGGAGTTCCCTGATCTCATGTTCAGATTCTCAGTTGTTGTTTTATATCTTTTTGTCGCAGCAACTTCTTTTGCTGAAATATAAGCAGTGTTTGCTGTGATGTAAAGGCCGTTGGTCAGACCATACATCTCCTTACCGGCGACGGATATTTTCTCGGAAATATTGAAAGTTTCTCCTCTGTTTACGACCTGTGTTCTAGCACTCCAGTCAGCCTTATTGTAGGTCCAGAGACTGCTGGCTGAGACTGTTACTGTTCCTGACATAACTGCCGCGGATACAACAGTTGCATCTCTTCCGACAAGACTTGTTCCTGAGGTTGTAATTACTGAGGCTAAAATTGCAGTGGCAATTAATTTCTTAAGATTGAAATTCTTCATGGTTTCCCCCTAAATATCTTTATGTATAATCTGTTACTCTTTTGTAACCAGGTTCATTCTATCATATTTCAAAGACTTAGTTTAGAGTTTCTCCTTGAATATCAACCGATTTCACAATCGCATCATTCGACATATACTGATATGTTGAGAAAGGTTTTAGACGCTGGTTCGGCATTTTCCTGTGGAAATGCGATAAAGATTAAACATCAGATAAGGATGGTTTTTGTCGGAGAAGGAATATCATGCTGCAGTGAACCTGTGGAAAACCTTTGAACCTGATTATGTTGCGAGCTACATGGATAAGATGCTTTATTGTCAATCGCGAAAAAGTTCCATGATTAACTCAGCTGATTCCTGAAACAGATGACGAATTTTCCTGAGTATTTTTTAGTGAATCGGAAAAGCGATGAAACAGATGTAAGTTTATTTTTTAATGACTTTTCTCTGAAGAGTTTTACTGCATGAAAAAAAGAGCAGCGGAAACTGCTCTTCTCATGGATGCTATTTAAGTTCTTCAATAAGCTGATTCATTTCCTCGATTTCTCTTTTCTGAGCATCAATGATTTCCTGTGCCAGCTCCTTGACTCTCGGATCTTCAAGATTCGCTCTTTCACTGGTGAGGATGGCAATGGAGTGATGTGGAATCATGGCTTTCATCCAGCTCACCTGATCCACTGTCGTCTGACTTCTCACAAGAAAAAGCGAAAGTCCGAAGATGAGAACACTTGCCCCAAGGATGATGCCGTTCTTTTTCTTGTCGTCATACATCTTCCACATGAAGAGAAGCATGACAACTGCCATAACGGAGCCCATGATCAGTGCCATGAAGAGTCTTGTCTGGCTGAACATGACATGTCCGGCTTCATAGACATTGAGAAACATGAGCCAGTACATGATAAAAGTCGATGTCAGAATCATGACGAGAAATTTAACGTATTTATTCATTCCAATCCTTCCTTTCCAGATGTATTCGTTCCGGATTACATCTGATCAGAGTGTACTTAAGTTAAATTAAGGGTATCAGAAAGTTATGAGCATTCTATTTCACTTCTTTGAACTCAGGATGAAAACAGGGTTAAAAGGAGACATAAAAGAAAAACAGGCTTCAAACTGAAGCCTGTCAGGGTCTAAATTCATTCCAGATTGCTGATTCCTCTGTTTTCCACTGGAGTGGAAAAAACGATCTGAGTATCGGTATTTCCGAATTTCTGAAGAGCGCCGATGAAGGCATCCAGTTCCATGGTCGTATGGAAGGCTACTTTGATGAGCATGGAATACTTTCCGGTGACACAGTCACATTCCAGGACATTCGGGCAGGCTTCAATGAAGGGATAGAATTCGGGCTTCTGTTTCGGCGTCATTTCAAGATTGATGAACGCTTTGATGTTATAGCCCAGTTTGTGCGGGTTGACGTTAACAGTGTATCCGGTGATGATTCCTTCTTCTTCCATCCTTGCAATTCGCGATGATACTGCCGGGGTGGAGAGGTATACTTCTTCTGCCAGATGTTTCAGGGAACATCTTCCGTTTGACTGAAGAAGCTCTATGAGTCTGATATCGATTCTGTCCATAACTTAGGGTATAACGAAGCGTTACACCGGATTTCACCTGCCTTTTGTTATTGGCAGGATCCTGAGAGGATCTTTGCCTGATGTTAATATCTTAAGGTAAGTTCGGGAAATTCGTCAAGAAAAATCGGATAAACTCTTAAGATTCTAAAGTCAGTCTGAAATTCTTATATCAAGCTCAATGGAATCTTCGAGCTTTTCCTTGTTTTTCGACTGAAGCTCCCTGTTTATTCTAAGGCGAAGTGAGCTGGTATCTGTAAAAGGCTCTGAGCTTCTTAGTGTCAGTTTTTTTCCATCCTCTGACCATACATAATTTAGAGGGATAAGCTGATTCTGCTCATCAAGGAGACCGATAAATTCCTGAAAGGATCCGTCGGTATTCATCGGTGAGGAGAAATCCAGCACGAATTTAAGGGTATCTTCACGTCTTAAGGTCATCTCATCGAGGATTCCTGCTTCTCCACTTTCTTTATTGTAGCGGTTGAGATCAATGGTTCTTGTTTTTCCTTCTTCTCCTATTTCCTGATAAGTGAGAATTCCCCGATTAAGGTCAAGTTTATTCAGGCGGTACTTATCTGTCATGAGCTCAGGTTCATTTTCAGAAGAGAACCTGTAGAGGAAGGAATCTGAAAAGCGGATGTAGTAGAGGGAATCATCAAAGTAGGTGAGCTCTTCACCCGGCTGAGTGCTTAAGGTCACTTTATTTTCACCATGAAGATCTAAACGATGTACACCTTCAGCATCTGAGTAGTAGAGATGACCTTTCTTTGTGTCGAGGGCGTAGGATGAATAGAGTTCATACAGATGGGAAAATTCAGTATTCTCTGGCTCATCGGCAATGACCATATCGTCTCTGTAGAAACCGGTGTAGACCGGATAGTCTCCGAAGCCGCTGTTTTCAAGGGTGCGGTTTCTTTCGTCAGTGCTCATAAGGATATGTCTGAGATTGTCATCATGAAAACCGGCATTTCCCGCACCCCAGGTGAGATCAGTAATATAGTCGGTTCCTTCAATGGTGACCATATTCCAGGCATGAGGCTCGTTCATAAGATATACGGACTTTATACCGATCTTTTTCAGTACATGATGATTCAGCATGGAATAACCTCCGCATATTCCTTTTCCCTGAAGAATGATGCTGGAAGAAGTGTGGGTTTTCGGGTCGCTCATGTCATCTGTATATCCTGAAGTCTTTGAGATGTAATCATAGATACTGATGTATTTTTCAAGTTCTGTAGGACCCTGCGGCACGTTGTAGATAAGGTGAGAGAGGCGGGCATAGTAGATCCTGTTCATCTCCCTGAATGTTTCTGCATCATCAGAATAGGTGATCAGGATTTCCTTTCCATCTGGGGACAGCTTTATCCGATCGACATGGAACAGCTCAAGCCCTGCAGTCGCGTACATGGAATCAAGGCTTGCCCATTTCTTTTCATGGCTGAGGTCATATCCGCTCACATCCAGGATTTCTTTTCCTTCTCTTATGGCGAAATACAGTTCATTATAGAGCTTTTCGTCCGGATGAAGACTTTCCTTCGCCATATCCAGAAGTTCCTCATAGGGATTTTCAAGAACCTGATCGAGAAGAGACGGATCTTTCTCAGTGCTGACTTCTATGGCGAGATGTCGGGGAGCCTGTGTCTCTTCACCTTTACTGTCCTCCTCTACGGCGGGACTGCATGCCGATAAAAGAAGTGCAGTGATTAAGGGAATGAAGGCACAGG
Organism: Proteiniclasticum sp.; assembly: GCF_032054185.1. Taxonomy (NCBI): domain Bacteria; kingdom Bacillati; phylum Bacillota; class Clostridia; order Eubacteriales; family Clostridiaceae; genus Proteiniclasticum; species Proteiniclasticum sp. The sequence continues at coordinate 193,208 of NZ_DAMBTF010000001.1, read as the reverse complement.
CTGCGGATCTGTATTTAAACTTCATAAAATTTCCTCCTGATTGATGATCAAGGTGTAACGCTACTTGTATATCATCATAGATTTTTCCCAATGAATTTGTCTCTCAGAAAGGTTACATGGTTATGAAAAAGCGCAAAAAAAAGTGCCTCAACCATTGATATTGGTGTGACACTTTATGATTATGAAGTTTTCTGTCCTTTAACCATACAGTCTCTGCAGATTCCCTTAAGTTCAAGGTGGTGCTCTGTAAGATGGAAACCTGTTTCTTTCGTGATGAGGTCTTCGATCTGTTTCATTGGACAGTCGAGATTTATGACTTTATGACAGCTGTCGCATTCCACGATATGATGATGACCATGTCTGATGAGACTGAAGTTGTACTTCTTTTCGCCCAGATCATATTTTTCGATGAGGTTCTTCTCTTCAAAAAGTTCCAGTGTACGATAGACCGTACTGAGATTTATGGGAATGTCTTCTTCAAGACATTTTTTGTAGATATAGTCGGCTTCAATTCCCTGAAGCTCGTTTTCCAGAATCTCGTATATGGCCACACGGGGTTTCGTGACTTTTATGTTGTGGTTCTTGAGGGTCTGGGTTGTATTCATGTCTTTTCTCTCCTTAGCATGCAGAGTATTTGCATGTCCTCATTATAGTATGTTTGCTTTTTTTATTCAAACACGTGCTTTCTGCACTCTATCATTCACATCCCGTTTCAGTTCATTTCATCCTGCTTCTATGCTAAAATAAAGATGAAATATGAAATGAGAGAGGTATGCAAATGAAAAATTGTGTTATTGCTCAATCTGGGGGACCGACTTCCGTCATCAATTCATCTGTAATGGGACTTCTGTCCAAGAACAATGAACTGAAAGTCTACGATAAGGTATACGCCGGGCTGAACGGAATAGAAGGTATTCTCAAGGAAGACTTAGTGGACATGAATCTTCTGACTGAAGAGGAGATAGAGACCATTAAGCACACGCCTTCTGCAGCGCTGGGTTCATGCAGGTACAAGCTCAAGGAGTACGAGGACAGCAAAGAGGAATATAAGAAGCTTTTTGAAATCTTCGCCAGACATGACATCAAGGCGTTTTTCTATGCAGGAGGAAATGACTCTCAGGATACTGTGAGAAAGCTTTCCGCCTATGCAAAAGACCACAACATCGATATGAATTTCATCGGAATTCCTAAAACCGTCGACAACGATCTTCAGGTCATCGACCATGCACCAGGATTCGGATCTGCTGCCCGCTACATTGCTGTCAGTGTTCTGGAGAGCTATCTTGATTCCATGGTGTATACCAATAATGGAATCTTTATCACAGAAACCATGGGCAGAGACGCAGGCTGGCTTGCAGCTTCGGGTGCCCTTGCCACATACAACGGCAGAAGATGTGCGGATATCGTTCTTCTTCCTGAAGTGCCTTTTGATGAGGAGAAGTTCCTCAGTAAGGTCAGAAAGATCTATGAGGAAAAAGGTCATGTCTACATCGTCGCTTCTGAAGGGGTAAGACTTGCGGACGGATCATTCCTTGCTGCCACAAAGGCTCATGCCCATGATTCATTCGGACATGCTCAGCTTGGTGGTGCGGGAAATGCCCTGAAAAACATCATCACAGAAAGCGGAATCACAAAGAGAGTAAAAGTGCTTGAACTTTCAACCCTTCAGAGATCCGCATTCCATCTCGCCTCGGAGGTTGATCTGGAAGAAGCTTTCAAGCTGGGTGAAAGAGCGCTTCTTCTTGCTAGAGACGGTGAAACCGGAAAGGTATCCATTCTAGTGAGAAAGTCCGATGAGCCTTATGAAGTGGAATACACCGCAACTGATGCATCCAATATTGCAAATCACGTGAAGTACATGCCTCTTGATATGGTCACAGAGGACGGCATGAACATCACTGAAGAAGCCATGAAGTATTTCAGGCCTCTTGTGGGAAAACTGCCCGAGTACAGAGTCATTCACCATTTCCACGAAAAATAGCAGTATCTTTCTGATCATTGTAGAGTCTAATATGAGATAGCTTGAATCCCACCGGGAAGTTTACTTCTCCTGGTGGGATTTTCTGCATGTCATCATAAGCTGCTATTTATTGAAAGGGTTAAGCAGAAGGGAGCCCACCATGGTGATGACACTCATAAGGGCTATGGTTCCGCCGGGTGCGCTGTCCAGCACATAGGAGAAGATGAGACCCAGCATGATGTCGAGAAGTCCGATGACCACCGCGATGAAGAGGGTCTGTCTGAATCCTTTCTTGAACTGCATGGCGGAGGCCACAGGCAGCACGATGAGGGAGGAGATGACAAGGACACCGGTGATTCTGATGGATACGGATATGGACAGTCCCATAAGAAGCGCAAAGATATAATTCACGCGCTTCACCTTGATGTTGGAAATATGTGCACCATCTTCGTCGAAGGTGGTGTAGATGAGTTCATTATAAAAGTAGGACACGGCAAGAATCGTGATGATGGTGACAACGAGTACCAGAATGAGGTCCTGCCTTGTGACGGTCAGGATACTGCCGAAAAGGTACTGGTTGATGTTGGTGTTCGCCTGTCCGCTGGAGACCAGGATGATGGCGATACCTACAGATAGGGTCATGACTACCGACATGAGAATCTCTGCATAACGCTTGAAACGGTCTCTTAAGAATTCGATGAGTATTGCCGCGAGTGTGGTGAAAATCACCGAGGAGAGGGTTGGGCTGATGCCGACGACGATACCTATGGCGACACCTGCAAGGGAGGAATGGGCTAAAGTGTCACCCATCATGGAGTAACGTCTCAGAACAAGGAAAATCCCTATTATGGGACAAAGGATTGCGATCATGGCACCCGCCATGAGGGCATTCTGCATAAAAGGATAACTCAGCATCAGATTTCCTCCTTTCTGAAGACCAGCATGTTGTCTACATCTTCGTGCTGGATATTGGTCTTGAATGTCTTGATGTCATACAGCACACCCTGATTGTCACCCATTCTGATGATGAAGTCAGAATTATGGATGGCTGCGGAAATGTTGTGCTCGACGGTGAGAATGGAGACGCCTTTCTTTCTGAGGTTCTTCAGAATCTGGCGAACTTCCTTCTGGCTGCGAAGATCCATACCCGTTGACGGCTCATCCAGGATGATGATCTCGGGATTACCAAGAAGCGCTCGACCGATGAAGATTCTCTGAGTCTGTCCGCCGGAAAGATCTCCGATGAGGGATTTCTTGTAGTTTTTCATGGATACTTCTTCCAGAGCACTGTCGATGAGGTCCATATCCTTAAGGCCAAGCGCTTTCAGATGGATCTTATAGACTTCCTCAACGGTAATGGGGAACTGCTTGTTGAAGCTTTCCATCCTCTGAGGTACATAGGCGACGTTTCTCGTCTCTATGTCAATACTGCCTTTAAGCGGCTTTAAAAGGCCCACGAGAAGCTTCACGAGGGTTGACTTTGCTGATCCGTTCTCTCCGATGACTGAGATCAGCTGTCCTTTCGGGATGCTCATATTGAGGTCTTTGATGAGATAGGGTTCTTCTCCTGTATAGGAAAAGGACAGGTTTTTGATTTCAATCATTACTTCCACTCCAATTTAAATTTCATCAATTAATATAGTACATTAATTTTAGGTTGACAATGAATATTTCTTATTATATTATACTCATTGATGCGAATCATTTGCAACAACTGGAGGATAAAAAATGAAAAAAAGATTAATTGTGCTATTGGCCGTGCTGAGTATTGCAGCAGTATTTGCGGGATGCACTCAGGAACCTGAGGCGGAAACCCCTGTAACCGGCGTAAATGAAGAAGAACCTGGAGAAACACAGACGCCTGCAGAAGAGCCATTAGAGAAAATAAGCGTAGCCACAACCATAAACCCTGTAGATCAGCTGGTCAGAATCATCGGTGGAAACCTGGTGGAAACCTGGAAGATTGTTCCTGAAGGAGCTGATGCACATGATTTCGAACCGACGATCAAGGATATGGGGAGACTCACCGAAACGGATCTTCTATTTATGAATGGTCTGGAAATGGAACCATGGGTAGATAAGGCAGTAGATAATTCAGGAAATACAGAGCTTACCCTAGTCGATCTGTCTGAAGGAATCGATCTCATCGAACTTAATCATGAGGAAGATGATCATGAAGAAGAAGGAGATGCCCATGGCGATTATGATCCCCATATCTGGATGTCCATAGATTCTCTATTAGTTATGGCTGAAAATGTCAAGGCTGAGCTTTCTGCGGTATATCCTGAAGCAGCTGAAGACTTCGAGAAAAACTTTGAAGCTTTTTCTTCTGAAGCTCTCGCCTTGAAGGAAGAATATCAGGGTAAGTTTGAAACATATAAGGGTAGAGCATTTGTCACAGGACATGCAGCATTCGGATATATGACAAGAGAACTGGGTCTTGTGCAGAAATCTGTTGAAGGACCTTTCCAGGAAGGGGAACCTACACCTAAGAAGCTGGAAGATCTCATAAACTTTGTAAAGAATGAAGAAATCACCACCATATTCCTTGAAGAGGCTGCTTCACCAAAGGTTTCGGAAACCCTTGCAAGAGAAACCGGAAGCCAGACTGTTGCAATCAATCCTCTGGAAGCTTCAGGGGAGCTCCTTCCAAGTCTCAAGGAAACTTACGAGAAAGTGCTTGAGAGCTTTAACCGATAATCACTATAAAGACTGGCCGGCCTCACATTAAATAAGTGAGACCGGCCAGTCTTTATTTTGGCTCTGTAAGCAGATTGTACTGAAAAAAATGATTAAGAAAACAGGATTGGAGATCCCTACTTGATTTCTGATTTAGTCTGCAGGTAATACTCTTTCACTCCGAATACACCAAGTGCAATTAGACTGATTCCGCTTACGGTCAGAAAAATATTGGTACGAGTCTGGACAAATTTATCTGTCATACTTCCATAAATCCAATAGAAACCCAAAAAAATATTCAAGAAATTTCTAATTAAATCTTTTTTTGTTTGATCAGTCTTTTTCTTCATTTTTCACATCTCCTTGCATAACATATATTATCTTGTAAATTAATATTGATAGATATAATTATATTATAGCTTGATTTCAGTGAAAAACCAGGGGATTTATCCTTATTAATTATTTAATGGTCTTTACAGGCAAGAATGCTCATATGATCAGGGTTTCCTGACTGTGAGTTCAAGTTTATCCCTTCCTGATTCAATATCGATAATCATCCCATTTTTCTCATCAAAGGCAAAGGATAGGGTATCGGAGACCATGGTGGCATCATCTTCATCAAGAACTGACCAGACAGCGTGGCCGGAAATCTCATCGAAATCAAAGAACATTTCCTCACCTTGCCTGATCAGAGAGCCATCTGCGTTCATTCCGCCACCACTCTGGCCGTTCATTTCATAAGCGATTTGATGAACCGGAACCTGGGAACTGTTTACCACAGTGACTCTGTATTTTCCGGTAGAATAAGATTCTGTACGTGCCTGGCAGCCTGAACTGAAAGCAAGAATCATCATAGAAAATAGAATAAAGCATCTTTTAATGTTGTTCAATTTGATCAACTCCTTTATTGAATTATAACATAGATTTATCGTTAATCAATAATAAAATATTAAATAAGAGTAACAACATTCCGGGACTGCATCTGAACAGGCTAAATTGTTTTCAAAGATGCCATTTTGTATACAGAAGGCATCTTTGAAAACCTGACAGTGAATTTTGTATCCGAGATGCAAGTTATTGGATTCGGAATTCAGATTCTGATTCATCACATGAACGAAATCTGTACAATACTGAGGCGCATAAAATCGGAATTATTGAGGAAAATTCCTGTCACTTTGGAAAAGGTAGTACAGAAAATCTATCAGAAGTATAGAAGAATTGCCGAAAAAGGTATAAAAGTCATTATTTGTGTTTTATAATGGAGGGAGCAAATTAAATCTATGGAGGTTACTATGAGCGAAAAAGTGAAACTGAGAAGTGAAATCGAAGCGCAGTACAAATGGAAGATTGAAGATATCTACCCATCAAATGAAGCATTCGAGACCGAACTTGAAAAACTGAAAGCCGAAGCACCAGTCATTATGAACTATAAGGACAGGCTTCATGAGAAGGAAAGTCTTGTGGCTTACCTGAATGATATCGAGAAATATTCAAGAACCCTTGAAAAGCTCTATGTGTATGCCTACATGAAGAGCGATGAAGACACTGCAAACACCACTCAGCAGGTCCTCATGTCCAAAATTTCCCAGTATGGTGCGGAATTCGGGGCAATGGCAAGCTACTTTGTTCCTGAGCTGCTTTCTCTCAGCGATGAGATCATTCAGTCTTATCTTGATGACGAGGAGCTTTCAAAGTACAGATTCTACATCGAAACCATCGTGAAGGAGAAGCCTCATGTTCTGAGTAAGGAAAAGGAAGAGCTTATGGCAACACTTTCCGATTCTCTGAATGCTCCAGACGATATTTTCTCCATCTTCACAAATGCCGACATGACTTTCAATGACATTCTTGACAGCGAAGGCAATGCCCATCCACTGACTGCAGGAAGCTATGGCGTATATATGCAGTCCAAGGACAGGACGCTCAGAGAAAATGCGTTCAAGGAACTGTTCGGTACCTACGGCAAGTTCAAGAATGCCATCGGCATGATGCTGTCATCCAATATGAAGACATTCAATCTTAAGGCGAAGCTGAGAAACTATACCGGTCCTATCGAAGCATCCTTAAGTCCAAACAACATTCCTGTGGCCGTTTATGACAATTCTCTGGAGACTATAGGAGAAGGTGTCGGTGCTCTTCACAGATATGTGGACATCAAGAAGAAGCTTCTTAAGCTGGACGAGATCCATATGTATGATCTTTATGTACCGATTATCGATGTTCCGGATGAAAAAATCCCGTTTGACGATGGAATCGAGCTTGCGCTTAAGGGCCTTGCACCACTTGGCGAGGAATATCTTTCCATATTCAGAAGCGGTGTGAAAGACGGCTGGATCGACATCTACGAGAACAAGGGAAAGAGAAGCGGAGCTTACTCTTCAGGAGCCTATGATACAGCACCTTATATTCTACTGAACTATCATGAGAACCTGAGAGATGTATCCACGCTTGTCCATGAGATGGGTCACTCCATACATTCCTACTATTCAAGAAAGAACCAGCCTTATATTTATGGAGACTATACTTTATTCGTGGCTGAAGTTGCTTCAACGACAAACGAGAAGCTGCTGATCCATTATCAGATCGAGAAAGAAACAGATCCGATGAAGAAGCTTTACCTTGTGAACCAGGAGCTGGAGCAGATCAGAACAACGGTATACAGACAGCTGATGTTCGCTGAATTCGAAAAAGTTACCCATGAAACCATTCAGAAGGGTACACCTATGACCGGCGAAGACTTCAGTACACTATGGATGGAGCTGAACAGAAAGTTCTTCGGAGAATCCATCATCCTGGATCAGGAGATCGAAATCGAGTGGGCCAGAATCCCTCACTTCTACAGTGACTTCTATGTCTACCAGTATGCAACAGGATATGCCGCTGCAAGCGCGTTTGCCGAAAGCATCCTTTCTGAAGGAGATGAAGCGGTTAAGAGATATCTCGGATTCCTGAAGACAGGAGGAAGCAATTATCCTGTAGAAACACTTCAGGTAGCCGGTGTAGATATGACGAGCAAAAAACCTCTTGAGGCTACAGTAAGAAGATTCAATGAGCTTCTTGATATGATGGAAGAATTCATCAAGACAAATTAGTATAGGTGCAGCTTTGACCGTACCAGGCAATGTCTTTTACTTATGGACATCGCCTGGTACGGTCTTTTTCTTTCTATATTTCATCATTTGGGGTAAAATTGATTAAAGTGTAGGATTTCCGGGAGGTTTTTTCCATGATCAATAAAGTGATTCAGGAGACCATAGCTCTTCTTGTGGACCAGAAAGGATTTTTCCTTGAAGAGTTCAGAGCCATTGAAGAGGATTTAGGTTTCTATTTATATACACCCATCAAAAACGGCTATCTTGCCGTCATTTTTTCCCGTCTGGGCAAAGAGGATGAAAATCTCCTTGCATTCATGAATCATGCCAGGATGAACAGGATTCCGGCCTATGTGCTCAATATTGTCTTTACAGGCGGGCATGCAGCGCCGCTTAAGGAAAATCTGCCCAACTACTCTGAAGTCTATGTGAATTCAGAAGGGGAGTTTTACGGGTTTGATGATGTTTCGCGTTCAGTCCTGACGAAAAGTACAATGGTGAAAAAGAAATTTACACTCATGTCCATGGTGATCACTCTTTCCATCATGTTCCTGAATATACTGATTTACGGGATTACGGCAGCTGTATCAGGAAGTCTTGACATCAACATCTTCGTGCTTGTGGAGTATGGTGCTAAAGTCAATGAACTCATTGATCAGGGACAGTATTACAGACTCTTCACCTCCGCGTTTCTGCATGCGGACTTCATGCATATCCTGTTCAACATGTATGCACTGTTTGCCCTTGGAAAGATCGTGGAAGAAGCCATGGGCAGGTGGAGGTTGATTCTCATCTATACAGTCTCGGCCATAACAGGCGGCTATATGAGCTATCTCTATACGCCCAATGTTGCCGTAGGCGCATCGGGGGCTATTTTCGGACTGCTTGGCGCAATTCTCATCATTGCTCTTTTCGGCAGACAGAAATCCATGAAACCCATGTTTTCAAGAATCATGATTGTTCTTGCGATCAATCTGTTTTCCGGCTTTTCTTCCAGTAATATTGATAATTTCGGTCACATCGGTGGACTGATCGGGGGAGTTGCGATCACTTTCATCATCGTGATGATCGAGCGCTCGCTTAAACCGAAGGAGAATGAGGTACTCTAGTGCACTCAATTGTTAAGTTAATTGAAATATTTTATGCGATTCATCCTAAGAAGAGGATAAGTTGCTATAATAAACTCAAATATGAAATGTAAAAGCTTTCAAGAAAAATTGGAAGGAGACAAATTTATGAGAGTAACATCCGTTACAACAACTTTAAGTGCAGAAGATATTATGTATGACCTCAGAACTCTGGTCGAACCGAAGGTTCCAGAGCTGACTTTCAAAGACATCAGACTGGATGACAATTTCATCGAAATAGAGGGCAGCTACAAGAAGGGGATCAGCATTCCGTTTCTGGCAAGAGTCAGAATCCTGAGTGTTTTCGACAATGTCATGAAACTGAAGATTGAACGAGTTAAGGTGCTTAAGATCGGTATTCCGAAATTCGCTCTTAATCTGGCCTCCAAAACCGCTGCTAAAAAAGCGGAGGATATGGGCCTCTCCTATGAAGATAAGGCGCTTTCCGTGAATATTGATGAAGCTCTGCAGAAGGTGCCTCATGTGCACCTCACCGTGGAACACTTCCTTATGGAGAACGGTATTCTGTCTCTGAGACTGAAAGGAATCGCGGCAGACGTGGAGGCCATGCAGGCAGAAGCCAACAAAGAAAGTGAAGAAGAAGAAAGAATCTTAAGAGAAGAAGAGGAACGAAAGCTGAAAGCTTTCAACGACGGTCTAGCTAAGATTGAGCGGACGGACGATTCCTATTCGGAGTTCAGAGAAATGATCATGAACAAGGTTCCTTATGATAAAAAGAGCGCGACGAAGTATGCCATGATCCTACCGGACATGTATGCTCTTGCACTCAGGCTCATGAAGGACAAGAGGGTGACAAAGAGAGACAAGGTCATCATAGCCTTCACTTTCGGATATCCTCTCGTTCCAATGGACTTTCTGCCGAGCAAACTGCCGATCATCGGAAAGATGGATGATATCGCAATCCTTTTCTTCGGCGCAAACTACATCATGAACAAGATTCCGGTTCCGATACTTGTGAAGCACTGGCAGGGAGATTTAAGAACCCTGAAGCTTGTAAAAGAGAATATCGGAAAGATCATGAGTTTCACACCTGCAAGAACACTCAATCAGGTGTACGGCTTTGTGGATGAAAACCTCGAAAAGAGGAAGAGATCCTACTTAAGCGATGAAGCCTATCTCATCCCGGAAGGTGAAGTGCCTGTTCCGGAGCTGGATCCGATTTTTGAACCGGTTCTGAAAACAGATGTATAAAATTTCAATGGACACGAGACTGGACCGTTTAGGGATTCATCATGTAGAATGAAAGAAATATAAAAGTTGAAAGGAGCTTCTGGCTCCTTTTTATGAGGAGTTTTACTGTGGGAAAATTTTATGCCGTACTGGACGGACATTCCAGAAAACCGATGATTCTTACGAGCTGGGATGCCTGCAAGAGAGAGGTCACCGGAGCCAAAGGGGTCAAGTTCAAAAGCTTTCCATCAAGAGATGAAGCCCTTGAATTTATAAAAATACATGGACAGGATCTTCCAGATCCTATGAACACCGAGGTGTCCATAGCGCCGGCGGAGAAGAAGGAACACAATCCTGATGGGGTTGTCATCTATGTGGATGGGAGCTATGAACTCAGCTCAGAAAGATATGCCTATGGCATGGTCGTGGTCCATGAAGGAGAAGAAATTCATTCTGAATGCGAAGCGGTCAAAGGTGAATACAGCGCCATGAGAAATGTTGCAGGTGAAGTCCTTGGTGCCATGAAAGCGATGACCTATGCGAAAGAAAACGGATTTAAGTATCTTACGCTTTATTTTGACTATCAGGGAATAGAAAGCTGGGCTATCGGAACCTGGAAAAGAAATAATCCGCTGACACAAGGGTATCATTCTTTTTATCAGAATATGCGCACGGATTTGACTGTAAAGTTTATGAAGGTTAAAGGTCACAGCGGTGACCGCTTCAATGACCGGGCAGATGAAATTGCGAAAAGCGCATTTTCAAAGGGATAAGTGCTTATTATATTGATAGAAACCTAAATAAAGTGCATGAACACTAAATGTTTTTGAAAAAGCCAATTCGATCCAAATAAAGAGCGGGAGACTGAAAGCACAGGAAACCTTCTCTTTTTTTTGCGTATTCGGGCATTTTCATTGTGAATCATCTTAATATTTATTGCATCTTTTTAGCCTTTTTATTAATTCTCACTCATTTTTTGACGATAATATGATGAAAAATGTGTCAATAAGTAAATTATTTGGGTTATTCTAGTTCTATTATATGTTATAATAAAAATGGAAATTTACGTTGTAGGAGAGATGTTTATGGAAGTGCTATCATTAGGCGAAAAGGTTAAAAAAAGGCGAAAAGAATTAAATATGACTCTGAAAGATGTAGCGGGTAACAGAGTCACACCTGGACAGATCAGCCTTGTTGAATCAAGCAAATCTAATCCGTCCATGGATCTTCTGGATTATCTGGCTGATACTCTGGATATTTCCGTAGAGTATTTTATGGAGTCCGAAACAACCCAGGCTGACCGGATCTGCAATTATTTCAGTCAGATGGCTGAAATCAGCATTGAACTCGAGGAGTTTGATAAAGCTTCAAAGTACATTGAAAAGGGTGACCGATATATTGAAAAATATAATCTGATCCTGCCTAAAGCAAGGAACCTCTATCTCAAAGGCATGCTGGAGATCAGAAAGAAGAACTTCACCAGAGCTTTTGACTACCTGTTCCAATGCAACATCATCTATTCTACACACAGCTTTAAAGGTTCATACATCGATAACTTCATGCTGGTTGCCAAAACCTGCATGGAACAGGAATCATTACCTATGGCCATCAGTTATTTCCATAAATCTGAAGCCCTTTTTGTAGAGGGTATCCTTACGGATGAAATTATGCTTGCAAAAGTGTATTTCTATCTTGCAGTTGCCTATAAGAAAATCGGTAATCTGGAAAAGAGCAGAGAATATACCGCTAAAGCAAATGAAAAATTCGAGATCATGTCGGACAAAAGAGCGTATGGTCAGTTTCTGACAAGACTTGCAGAGAAGAATGAACTGGAAGGGAACTTTGAGGAAGCGCTTAAGTATTCCACCATGTCTCTTCAGATTTTCCATACTTTCGAGGAAGAAGAGGAAATGGGAGAAATCGAGCTGAACCTTGGCATCCTCTACGAAGACTTTGATGAATATCAGGAAGCCATCGTCCACTACAGTAAAGCCGAGAATTTCTACAATAAAAACCAGAATAAATTATCAGAAGTTTACCTGCACATGGCAGAGTGCTATGCGCATCTCAATAAAAAAGAAGCTTCCTATGAGATTCTTTCCTATCTGGATCGAATGATCCTGGAAGAAGATTTCTCAGGAAACATCAAGCTCTACCGAGTGAAGTCAAGAATCGAGTCGATTTTCAAAAATACAAGAGGTGCGGTGAATAATCTCATCCTTGCACTCAATATCGCAAGAGAAAAGAAACTGAAAGAACAGGAATCAGAAATCATGCTTCTAATGGCTAAGTTCTATCTGGAGAAGGGTAAGAATATAGATTCTTATAAACTGCTGGAAAAATCCATGGAAATTATGCATCAAGAGGGGGTTAATCAGTAATGGAAATACTCAGCACAGGTGAAAAAATCAGAAGAGCACGTGTCAAAAGAGGCATGACCCTAAAAGCCCTCTGCGGGTCAGAGATTTCCGTGTCAAAGATGAGTACCATCGAGAATGACAAGGTTCAGGCGGAAGAATGGATTCTTGATCTGGTGGCAAAAAGACTGGGCATCGAAAAAGAGAGTCTGAAAAAGGACATCATTCAGGAAGTGACGGACCAGCTGAAAAAGCTGTCGGAAAACATGTTTACAAAGACTTATGAGAAAGACGTCAAAGGTCTCATCAAGGTCACTGAAAACAATAAACTTTCTCATCAGACCTTTCTCGCCAGAATACAGCTTGTTGACTATTATATCGAAAAAGGAAAGATCGAGGAGCTCAATGTAGAAATCTCGAATTTATACAGAACCTACATCAATATCGTCAACGCAGAGACTCAGTATCTGTATTGCCTCACCATGGCAAAGTATCTGTATACAACCTCAGAATTCGAGAATGCTCTGGTATTTCTCAATTACCTCATGAGCAATTTCTATACACTTCCTGATTCCATCGATCAGGAAGCAAGGCTTCAGATTCCGTTCATGACGGTGAGCTGCCTTGTCTACATGGAAGATTACGAGGAAGCCAAGAAATACCTGCCCTATGTGAAAGAGCTTCTGGAGATTACAAAAAATGATGCGACCAAAGGACAGATTCATCTTCTATACTGCCTCATTTCCACATCTGAGGATCTGAAGGAGAGTTATGACAAGATTGATGAATACCTCAAGGAATATCCGGAGATGCATGCGAGGGCAAAGTACTTTCTGGCAGTGAAGCTCCTGGATAAAGGAGATACAGAAAGAGCCTATAAAGAAATGGCTGAAGCTGCAAAGATCATCTCTCCAGATAAAATGTCCGATAATATCGAAATGATCATGGATGCCATGAATAAATTTGTGGGAGCAGGACATTACGAGGAAGCATCAAAGTATGTGGATATGGTAGTCAATGCGGCCATAGAAAATCAGAATCCGAACTGTGTGGAAAGAGCCTATTATTTTAAAGGAATCCTTCTTGCAGAGAGCGGAAACTTCAATATGGCGGAAACCTACCTCAGTGTTTCACTGGACATGCTGATAAAAAAAGGCAGAACAAGGGAACTGGCGAAGCGTTATAGAGACCTCGCCAATGTCTATTACAAGATGGACAAGAAGGAAGAAGCGATCCGATACTTCAGTATGAGTATTCAGACTGAAGCCCATGTTTAATCATTAACCAAATAATATGAAGTGCTTAAGAGCTGTGAATCAGTCCTTGAGCACTTTTATTATATTCTGAGATATAGAATATATCCTGTCGATGTTCTATAATATAGTAAAGAAAATAACTGATGTGAATGAATAAATTGAGATTTCTGGAGGATAGGATGAAGAATACGCTAAAAGCGGCTACTGTCCTGGTTATTGTGCTTATTGCCGGGTTATCTGTATTTTCAAAGCTGATGAATGAGAAAGAGATCGAGAAATCCATTTCTGTAACCATCTACAGAGACGGTGAAGAGGAAGGGAAGTCAGTCGTGCATTTTTTTGGAAAGGTCCTGAAAGACAGACTATCAAAAGACAGACAGGTGTTTGAAGGTGACATTCTCATGAACGGATACAAAATAGAAGGTGAGGGTGTTTCTGTGAGATGGTCACAGGAAGAGAATCTGAGACTTGATCGGGCTGTATTTGTTCAGCAGGGCAGAACAGAAAAAGGCTTCCATGCCATCATTGACAAGGATATGACTTCTTTTGCCATGAGGATCGGTTCTGAAAGATTTGCTGCAACTTCAAAAGAGCTCTATGAAGCGATGGCGGGGTTAAGCTGGGAAGGAAACTGACAAAAGCATGGAATGATATCTGATCAGAAATAAAAGGAGCCGGATTTTTTTCGGCTCCTTTTTCATATGAAAGATGGCATCATTCTAACTAAATATTACCGGATTTAAGAATGGAGATGAGCAGCCATAAACCGAGAAGACCTGCCAGGCCGAAGCCCATCATTCCTACGATGCTGATTCCGTTGTAGTTTGGCCCGTCACCGCTTCTGATAATCAATGCGGAAGCGATGATGATGGCGGAGACAACCACGGCAAATACAACACGGTTGATCATTTTATTGAAATCCACCCATCGAGTGTCAAAATTCACGATGTCCAGTTTGACCTTTCCTCTTCCGCTGATGAAGTTGTCCAGAATGGTCTGTATGCTGACGGGAATCTTCAGGGATTCCTTGACTAGAGTATAGGCGTGAAGGGAAAGCGTATCCAGTGAGAAATCCGGAAGAAGGCTGATTTTGTGATCTTCCTTGAGATAATCTCTGGAGATTTCCAAGATGCTGAGATCCGGTGCGATTTCGCTGAGGACACCCTCAAGGATCAGAAGAGATTTAAGCAGCGTTGTGAATTCCTTCGGAAGTTTCAGATTGTTTTTTCGTGCGGCATTGAAAAGATCCATAAAAAGCCTGGAAACCTCTATGTTCTTAAGGGTCGACTGAAGATAGTAATGGATGATGTATTCAATATCTTCGTAAAGGACATTCTTGTCCACGGGTCCTTTCTGCTCTGCAAGATCCATGATGAGATTCACGAGCTGACCGATATCTCTTTTCACCATTGCCTGGAGAAGTTCATTGATTGAGGCCCTTGTTCTCGGATTCAGGGTACCCATGATTCCGAAATCAATATAGTAGATTTTGCCTTCCTTTATGATGAGATTGCCTGGATGGGGATCACCATGGAAAAAACCGTTGCTGAAGAGCTGATAGAGATACGAAAGCACAAGTTTTCGCCCGACATCCAGAGGCTCATAGCCTGCTTCGATGAGGAGCTGTGTATCGCTGATCTTGATTCCTTCGATCTCTTCCAGAACCACAATTCTTTTGGTGGAAAGGTTCATAAAAACGTAAGGGGTGCTGATACATCTGATCGAAGAATTCTCCTCCTTGAATCTCAGCATATGGTTCACTTCGTTTCTGAAATCCAGTTCAATCTTTGTCGTCTCCAGAATCTCCTCCAACGCTTCCACGGGATCAAGAAGTACATCGCGTAGAGTATTCGGCGCTCTTCGGACAATTGCGATGAGAATATTGATGTCTTCTATAAGACTTTCCTCGATATCCGGCCTCTGAACTTTCACGATCACCTTTCTACCGTCTTTGAGCTGTGCCTTGTGCACCTGCGCAACCGAGGCGCACGCCATGGGTATTTCCTCTATTGACGAGAAGATCTCGTCCATGGGTCTCTTCAGTTCCTCCTCGATGATCATTTTCACCGTTTCATAAGGAAAATGGGGCGCATTATCCTGCAGTTTCGAGAGTTCGCTGATATACTCCACAGGTAGAATATCCGGTCTTGTGGAAAGAATCTGTCCGATTTTAATAAAAGTCGGTCCAAGCTCTTCGAAGACCAGCCTCAGGTTTTCCGGATCATTCTTCAGTTTTTCGTGTCTGAATTTTGTATGCAGGATATGACCGAATCCATAGGAAGCAAGGACCCTCACGATCTCCCTGAAACGTTTTTTACGATATACGCCACGGTTTTCACTCATCAGGAATACCACCTCGTGCTGAAGATTTTGTTATGGTCTGTCTAGCAGTTCCTGGATCTGTTCTTCAAGTCTTGCCACTCTTTCTTCCAGAAGTTCGACTTCTCGTTTTCCCGCATAGTTAAGGGATTCGATGATGCGGTCAAGATCCTCCTTTGTCAGAGCTTCAACCTCAGCCTCTTTCTTTTTTCTGATGAGTTCTTCTCTCAGCTCCTTGCCCTCTTTGACACTGAGCTTTCCCTTTTCGATGAGCTCTGTTACCGTGCTGTCGATCTTTTCCATACTCAGCGCGGCGGCACCGACAGTTGTAAGCAGCAGTTTTCTTAATTCTTCCATTTATTTTTCCTCCCAGTATGATATTTTAATATTCTGTTTATTGATATTATAAATCAAAACCCTTAAGAGAGTGTGAAATTAATATTAAGTTATGAAGGGGGTATAGACCTTGAACAGAAAAAGCCCATTTTACGCTTTCGTAAAATGGGCTTATGGCATTATTCTCTGTCATCAGGAGTATAGGAACCGCCTGATTTCTTGTATTTGCTGTCCGGCTCAGTGGAATCTGTCGTTTCCTTGTAGTCTGCATCGGTATAAGGTTTAGAACCATAGCTTGTATCGTTGTTTCGATATGCATTTTCCTTATTGTAGGCTTTTCTCTGCCTGTCCTCTGCATTCATCTCCGGCATGACAATGGCCAGCACGATATATAGGATAAGGCCTGGGAATCCTTCCATGACGATGCTGAGCAGCACATATCCGATTCTCAGCACAGTAGCATCGATGCCCAAATAGTCCGCAAATCCTGCAAGTACACCTGAAATCATTTTGTTGTCGGTGTTTTTATATAATCTTTTCTCCATCTTTCTTTCCCCTCTTTTTTCTCATTCTTATTGTTCATTGAAGTCATTATAAGACAGTTAAATTAAAACGAAATTAAGATTCTCGTGATATTTATTTAAATGGGATTAAAATCGTGATCGAAAGAAAGAAGATTCTTCTGAAATATAGACCAGATGAAACAAGGATGTGCAGAGTTTTAAAACAATATCTTATGCACCCATTTTTGAATAATGGTACAATAGGGGATGATAATATCGTATGGGAGTGGTTTTTGTGAAGCTTTATCAGACCGATCAGGATGTCCTTAATTTTTCCTCTAGAATAAAGTCTGTAAGTGAAGAAAAGGACGGGGTGCTCATCACCCTCAAGAATACCTATTTCTATCCTGAAGGTGGCGGGCAGCCGGCAGATCAGGGGACCATAAACGGATATGAAGTGCTGGATGTCTTTGCTGATGATGAGGAGATCTATCATAAGCTTGCCTCGTTCTCAGGACTGACCATCAATATGCCTGTGGAATGCACCATCAGTAAAGAGAGAAGGAATGACCACAGTATCCAGCATACCGCTCAGCATGTGCTCACCGCTGTCCTCAAGGACAGTTTCGGCATTGAGACCGTAAGCTTTCATATGGGCAGGGCATATTCCACAATCGATACTGATGTGGAAGTCAAAGAGGAGATCATTCTTCAGACGGAGAAAGCGGTAAATGATTTTATCGGAGAAGATCTTCCGGTGTCTGCATATTACCGTGACAAGTGGAACCTGGGTGATATTCCCTTAAGAAAAGATGTGCAAGTGGATTCCAACATCCGTATTGTCCAGATCGGCAAGATCGACTGGTGCGGCTGCGGGGGAACTCATGTCCGGTCTTTAAAGGAAATGAGACTATTCAAAATTACAGCCGTGGAAAAATATAAAGGCGGAAGCAGAATCTATTATATGGCGGGAGACAGAGCTTTCCATTACATCTCTGAAATGGAAGAGACGGTATCTCTTCTTAAGAAGGAACTGGAGGTCAATCTTGACGAACTGCCCTTCCGTGTCCGTAGCCTGGTGCAGGAGCGCGACGACTACAGGAAACAGACCGCCGTTCTTATGAATCAGCTAGCGGAAGCCATTGCAGAGACTTATCAGGATGATGTCGTCGTGGAAGAAACCCCTCATGATGACGAGCTGATCAGAAGTATCGGCAGCCATATGGTGAATAAAGGGAAGATCGCTGTATTTTACCGGCCAGATGGCAGAATATTTGTCTTTACAGGTAAAAAGGCAGATGCAAAAGAGATCATAAAAAAGGCAAGAGAAGAGTTCAGGTTCAGAGGTGGCGGCGGAGCGACTCTTCAGCAGGGTGTCATCGAACTTCCCGAAGAGATCAGTCCCTTTATCAGTAAAATCTATGAATCTCTGCTTCGGCTTGAGATTTAAGGGATGTTGTGATAAAGTAAATCAGTGAATTAATATGAAGGTGATAGAATGGAAGCTTATTTAGATAATGCTGCGACGACAAAGGTGAGACCTGAAGTCATTTCAGCCATGACAGAAGCGCTTAAGGAAGTCTACGGCAATCCGGGTTCGATCCATAAGATCGGAAGAGATGCTGAGGATGTTCTGGAAAAGGCAAGAAAGAAAATTGCAGCCACAATCGGTGCAGCGGGCGAAGAGATCATCTTCACCTCAGGTGCATCGGAAGGAAACAATCATATCATAAAGGCCTTTATTAAGGATGGCGCACATTTTATCACCACAAAAATAGAACATCCAAGTGTACTGAGGGTGATGGAATATGCACAGACTCAGGGCGTGAAGGTAGACTTTCTTTCCGTTGATGAATGGGGGCAGATCGACCTTAAGGATCTGGAAGAGAAGGTGAACAAAAATACCGCTCTTGTCTCCATCATGATGGTCAATAATGAAACGGGTGCCCTCCATGACCCCGAAGTGATTTCAAAGATCATCAGGAAAAAGAGCTCAAGGGCAAAGTTTCACGTGGATGCGGTACAGGGATACCAGAAGTTTCCGATAGATGTCAGAAAAATGGATATCGACTTTATGACCGTATCGGCACATAAAGTTCACGGTCCTAAAGGCTGCGGATTCATCTTTGTCAGAAAAGGGCAGAGGCCACACTCACTCCTTATCGGTGGCGAGCAGGAGAGAGGCTTCAGAGCCGGAACAGTGAATGTTCCGTCCATTGTCGGTTTTTCGGAAGCGGTTACCCTCAAGCAGAGCGAAATGGAAGAGAACCGAAGGCATGTCGAAGGGCTGAGAAAAATCATAGCAGATGAGCTAGGAAGCATTGACGGCTTGAAAGTGAATTCTGATACAGAAAGCAGTTCACCCTATATTCTCAGCATTTCCATACCGGGGATGAAAGGAGAAGTCCTCCTTCATTATCTCAGTGATAAAGGCGTCTATGTTTCTACAGGTTCAGCCTGTACATCCAAAGACACCAAAGACTCTCATGTCCTGCTTGCACTGGGTCTTAAGGATAAAGAGATCAAGGGCAGCATCAGACTGAGTTTTGAAGAAAGAACGACTGCTGAAGAAGTGAGATATGCAGCAGAAACCATTAAAGAAGCAGTGAAATTTCTAAGGAGGAATTAGTGTGGAACTAATACTGATAAAATATGCATCCGAGATTTTCCTTAAAGGCTTAAACAGAGGAAGATTCGAGAAGAAGCTGAAGGAAAACATCAAGAATGTACTGAAGGAAGAAGAGTATTCCTTCTATATCGACCAGAACCGCTGGTTCATCCAGGCAGAAGACGTTTCAAGCATCAGAGAGAAAGTGAAGAAGGTATTCGGTGTCTATGAGGTCTGTACAGTGGTTCAGACGGAAAGAGACATTGAGAAAATCAAGGAACTTGCACTTTCCGTCATGAAGAGTCATCCTGAAGGAACCTCGTTCAAAGTGATCACAAAGAGAGCGAACAAAGAGTTCCCTATGAACTCCATGGAGTTTTCAGCTCTTGTCGGTGCGCACATTCTGAAAAATACCACCGGGTATCATGTGGAGATCAGAAATCCGGACCAAGCTGTGGAGATTGAAATCCGTGACATGGCTTACGTCTATGTTTCCAAGGAAAAAGGAATCGGCGGAATGCCTTACGGCATAAACGGCAGCACTATGCTCATGCTCTCAGGCGGTATCGATTCTCCTGTAGCAGGCTTCCTTATGGCGAAAAGAGGAATCGAGATCCATGCAGCCTATTACCACAGTCATCCTTATACATCCGAGAAGGCCAAGGACAAGGTCAAAGACCTTGCAGCCATACTTTCGGAATATACAGGTAAGGTTATCCTGCATGTGGTGCCTTTCACAGAAATCCAGATGGCAATCATGGACAAGTGTCCGGAGAATGAGCTGACCATCATCATGAGAAGATTTATGATGAAATGTGCATGTGCACTGGCAGAAAAATATAATGTCCAGAGCGTGACTACAGGCGAGAGCATCGGACAGGTGGCATCCCAGACAATGGAAGCCCTTGTGGTTTCAGATGATGCAGGAGACAGACCGGTATTTCGGCCGCTTGTCGCCATGGATAAAGGTGACATCATGGAAATCTCAAGAAAAATCGGAACCTACGAAACATCCATACTCCCTTATGAAGACTGCTGCACGATTTTCGTACCGAAACATCCTGTAACCAAGCCTAAGCTTCAGTATATCAAAAAGCATGAAGAGGCACTAAGCAGCGACGAACTGGTGGAAAGAGCGATCGAAGGAACTGAGGTGTTTGTATTATGATGACGCAAGACCTTCTGAAAGACGGTTATGATTACGAGGATTACACGGAAAACTACGTGGTGGAGAAAAAAACCTGCTGCAAGGATAAAAAACCTGGTGAAAGCGGCTCAGGCTGCGGATGCGGCAAAGGTGGAATACCCATCAAGAAATAAGGAGTGCACATGAGAAGGATGTCCAAGACAAGTATATTCAGCAGCAAATACGAAAAGAGACAGAGGAGAAAGAGGTTTTTCAGAAATCTTCTGTTTTTCATCGTCCTTTTGGCCGCTTTGATACTCATATTCAGAAAACCGATCATGGAGATGATCGAAAAGGTAAGACAGGATATAGCACAGGAAGAAGTTCAGAAGGAAGAGATTCTGGAACAGCTTCCCGAAACTGTTATCAATGAAGAAGCGGAAACGCCTGTAGAAGAAGAACCGGTGGCGGAAAAAGTCTATGTCACCGCGGTTCTGCCAGGAAGTGAGGCGGTATCTCTTGAGATTCTGGAAGAAAACGGCGTTAAGACCTTCTCTCCTGATCTTGAACTGAACGGTATGGAAAGTGATCTCTCACCAGCAGGAAATCAGGCGGTTATCCTCGACAGTAAGACTCAGGATCTTTTCCTTGTGGATATCAATGGAAATGTCAAAGATATCACTTATAAGGTCTATACCAAGAAGGACAAAACCTATTCTGCAACCAAAGAGCAGATTCTGGCAAAATACAACGGTGAATTTGTGTGGGGAGAACAGCCAAGGTTTCTGGATGAAGACACTGTAGTCTACATGTCCCAGCTGCCGTGGTTTGATGAAAGAAGATTCCTCTATATCGTTGAGCTCAATCCTCTTTCCTATAAGAATTTTCAGAGTGTATTCGGCACAGATGTTGTTCTGAAGGATTCCACCGAGAAAGGTCTTGCCTACGAGAAAGAAGGAAAGACCTATTACCTGACACCTGATTATAAGATCGTACAGGAATAGGAAAAACATAGTATAATGAAAAGGACATCAGTATAGAAATCCCGATGTCCTTTTTGTCTTGAAAAGACAAGAGTAGAATGAATGAAAAGATGTGATGATATTTGGAAATCGGAATTTCAACGGCAATATTTTATCCTGAGGTCCTCACGGAGGACGCGGTGAAGCTCTTATCCCGAAAGGGGTTCAAGGTATTCGAGGTTTTTGCGAACAGCTTCTTTGAGTTTACCGAAGACTATGCGCTGAAACTGAGAAGCATCATGAATGAGGAAGACGTCAGAATCAGATCCGTGCACACGGTAAGCTCAGCTTTCGAACCCTATCTCTTTGATGCCTATGAGAGGAGAAAGGACGATTTTTTCAGGATCTATCAGGATTTTCTGAAGTTTGCGAAGATCCTTGGAGCAGAAGCCTACACCTTTCACGGACTGGTGAAGAGACCCCACAAGAACATGACCTTCAAGGACATCGTGTATGTATATGAGAAAATGGTCTATGAAGCGAATGTCCAGGGCATCGCTCTCGCTCAGGAGAATGTATCCTGGTGCCTGTCAGGAGACCTTGAATATCTCAGACGACTTAAGGACAGTGTAAAGGGACCACTTAAGTACACGCTTGATGTGAAGCAGGCGGTAAAAGCAGGCAGAAGTCCTTATGAATATCTTGATGTCTACGGCGAAGATCTTATGAATCTTCATCTTAACGATCACGACACAATAAATTCATGTCTTCTTCCAGGAAGCGGAAACTTTGATTTCACAGAGCTCTTCAGACGGGTAGAATCCTTAGGTTACAAGGGTCCGGGAATCATCGAAGTGTATAAGGAGAACTATGACACTTTGGATGATCTTGTGGAAAGCATGAGATATCTGGAAAGATTAACACCATAGTCATTGAAATGCTTAGTCATTTCATTTATAATATTATAAGTTTGAAAACAAACCCTTATCGGGTATAGGAGGATATCATTAATGAACGTAACGCATGAAAAAGTAGATGCAAAAAAGGTGAAACTGGAAGTGACTGTAGAGGCTGCAAAGCTTGACGAGGCAATCAGAAAGTCTTACAAGAAGAACGTGAAGAATCTGAACGTACAGGGATTCAGAAAGGGGAAGGCTCCTATTGCCATCGTAAAGCAGTTCTACGGAATAGAAGTTCTGTTTGACGATGCCAGCGATTTTCTGCTGAATGATTCATATCCACAGGCTATTGAAGAAGCGGGAATCAAGCCAATAGACTATCCAAAGATCGACATCACACAGATGGAAGAAGGCAAGGACTTCGTCTATACTGCAGAAGTCGAAGTATACCCAGAATTCGACCTGCCAGAGTACAAGGGGCTGGAAGTTGAGAAGCCTGTAATCAAGGTGACAGACCATGACATCGATCATGAAATCGAGCACCTGGTTGAAAGAAACGGAAGAATCGAATCCAAGCCAGAAGGTGCTGAACTTGCAAAGGGAGACATTGCAGTCATCAACTTCAACGGTAAGGTTGACGGAGTGGAATTTGAAGGTGGAAAAGGCGACAATTTCGAACTTGAAATCGGATCCGGAATGTTCATCGGAGACTTTGAAGATCAGCTGATCGGCTCAAAGGTCGGAGACAAGAAGGTCGTCAAGGTCACATTCCCAGAAGACTATCAGGCAGAAGAAGTTAAGGGCAAGGATGCAGAGTTTGATGTAGAAGTTCTTGACATCAAGGGTAAGGAATTCCCTGAAGTTGATGATGAATTCGCATCAGAAGTATCAGAATTTGAAACACTTGAAGAACTTAAAGCCAGCATAAGAGAAGGTCTTGAAGAAGACGCTGCAGCAAGAGCCAAGGGCGAGCTGAACAACAACCTCATCAAGGCACTTGCTGAAAAGGCTGAAATCGACATTCCAGAAGCTATGATTGAATCAAGCATAGACAGACTGGTCAGAGATTTCGAACAGAGAATCCAGCAGCAGGGAATTTCCAAGGAAATGTACCTTCAGATGACCGGCCAGAATGAGAGCGCGATCAGAGATATGTTCAGAGACAATGCAAAGAACGTTGTGAAGAATGACCTGCTGATTGAAGCGATCGTCGAAAAGGAAGGCATTGAAGCTTCTGAAGAGGAGGTGAATGCCAAGGCTGATGAAATCACAAAGATGTATGGCGATCAGAAGGAAGAGCTGAGAGAAATGCTCATGAAGAACAACAGAAAAGATCTTGAGATGGAAGTGACAACTGCCAAGGTATTTGAACTTCTTCTGGAATCTGCAAAGGTTACCGAAAAAGAGATCACTGTAAGCCATGACCATGGACATGACGATCATGAAGACCACGAAGGGCATGACCATGAAGGCCATGACCACGAAGGTCACGATCACGAATAATTGACCGACATCAGGTGATTCCGGTATATGTTCCTGAAAGAAAAGGATAATATAGACGGAAGCATCCCTTATATAATGAGTTCATATTGCCAGGGACTTGGATTCTCTGGCAATATTTCTATCACTATGAATACCAGGGTATTTGATTTTGTGCCACGTTGGTGTAGAATAAGAGGTACAATTAAATTGTTTAAAATTAATTAACCTATTCTTTAAGTAGAATTTAATTAATTTTAGGTATACTGGGACATACGATAAATTAAGTTTTAAAGTAATGGAGGGAATAAAATGAGTTTAGTACCAATGGTAGTAGAACAGACCAATAGAGGAGAAAGATCATACGATATTTTCTCAAGGCTTTTAAAAGATAGAATCATCATGCTTTCAGGTGAAATCAACGATGTTACAGCAAACCTTGTTGTGGCTCAGCTGCTTTTCCTGGAGAGCGAAGATCCGGACAAGGACATATATCTTTACATCAACAGTCCTGGAGGATCCATCACGGCAGGAATGGCGATTTTTGATACAATGAACTATATCAAGTCCGACGTGGCAACAATCTGTGTCGGTATGGCTGCATCCATGGGTGCATTCCTTCTGACAGCCGGTGCAAAAGGCAAGAGATTTGCTCTGCCAAACAGCGAAATCATGATTCATCAGCCACTAGGCGGATATCAGGGTCAGGCTACAGATATCGAGATTCATGCAAGAAGAATCCTTCAGATCAAGGACAAGATGAACAGAATCATGTCCGAGAGAACAGGACAGCCGATTGAAGTCATCAAGAACGATGTGGAACGAGACAACTTTATGGGTGCAGACCAGGCGATTTCATATGGCCTGATCGACAGCATACTTGAAAAGCACACTGCAGTAAAACCGTAGAGGTTTTCTCTCTGTAATGGTAGAATAGGATAAGAACAATCCAAATCAAGACGCCCATGGAGTTAGTAGATAGCGAGGACGAGGAAATGGGAACTTCCTGAGAGCAATGTCAGGAACTGCAGCGAAGAACTGCAGGTGTTCAAGATAAAGAGGTGAAAAAATGGCAAAATTTGAAGATAAAAATCTACTGAAATGTTCATTCTGCGGAAAGAGCCAGGATCAGGTTAAAAGGCTGATCGCAGGACCGGGCGTATATATCTGTGACGAGTGTATCGAGCTTTGCTCAGAAATCGTGGCTGAAGAGCTTACAGAGAAAAATGAGCATGACTTTACCAAGCTTCCGAAGCCCCAGGAAATCAAGGCGCATCTGGACCAGTATGTCATTGGTCAGGAGTCAGCCAAGAAATCGCTGGCCGTTGCGGTTTACAACCATTATAAGAGAATCAACTACCCAAAGAAGAATGATGTGGAACTTTCAAAGTCCAACATTCTAGTTCTGGGACCGACAGGTTCAGGTAAGACACTTCTTGCCCAGACTCTGGCAAGATTCCTTGAAGTGCCCTTTGCGATCGCCGATGCGACAACACTGACTGAAGCAGGGTACGTGGGAGAAGATGTTGAAAATATCCTTCTGAAGCTCATCCAGAATGCAGATTATGATGTGGAAAAAGCGGAAAGAGGAATTGTATATATCGATGAGATCGACAAGATCGCAAGAAAATCGGAAAATCCGTCCATCACACGTGATGTATCGGGAGAAGGCGTCCAGCAGGCGCTTCTTAAGATTCTTGAGGGAACGGTAGCTTCGGTTCCGCCTCAGGGTGGAAGAAAGCATCCTCATCAGGAGCTGCTTCAGATCAATACCACAAATATTCTATTCATCGTGGGTGGTGCTTTTGACGGGATTGAAAAGATCATCGAAAAGAGAACACAGAAATCCAGCATCGGATTCGGTGCGGATATTCAGTCCAAGCATGAAAAGAATGTAGGGAAGACACTTGAAGAAATTCTTCCAGGAGATCTTCTGAAATTCGGTCTTATACCGGAGTTCGTCGGCAGAGTGCCGATCGTGGTCACACTGAACAGTCTTGATAAAGCGGCTCTTGTGGAAATTCTCGGCAAGCCGAAGAATTCACTGGTCAAGCAGTACAAGAAACTGTTCGAGATGGACAACGTGGAGCTGGAATTCACTGAAGAATCCCTGTTCTCCATTGCAGAAGAAGCCATCAAGAGAAACACAGGCGCAAGAGGATTAAGATCCATACTGGAAGACATCATGAAGGAAGTCATGTTTGATGTGCCTTCTGACGAGTCTATAGAAAAGGTCATCATCCACGGAGACACCATAAAGACAAAATCTCCGGAAATCCTATATCGAAAAGCAATCAAAGATAACGAAGAAACAGCATAACTAGATGGGCAGACCGAAAGGTTTGTCCATTTTAGAGAGAGAGGTATTATTATGGCGAGAAAGAGAAGAACTCTTCCCATGATCCCCTTAAGGGGAATCACCATATTTCCATATATGGTCCTGCACTTCGATGTAGGCAGAGAAAAATCCATAGCTTCACTGGATGAGGCTATGCTCAAGAATCAGGAAATTTTTCTGGTACCGCAGAAGGAAAGCAAGATCGAAAATCCCACAAAGGAAGATCTGCTGGAGATCGGTACGTTATGTGTCATCAGGCAGCTTCTAAAGCTTCCAGGTAACACAGTAAGGGTGCTTGTGGAGGGAATATCAAGAGGAAAAATCACTTCCATCAAGGAAGATCCCTATTACAAAGCCAGCATCGAAATCCTGGAAGATGTAGAGGATAAAGAAGGCAGCGTGGAAGATGAAGCTTTAGTCAGAAGCGTAAAGGAAACGCTTCAGGCTTATGTGAGACACACAGGATATATGCCTCAGGAAGCTCTGGTATCTCTTGAGGATATCGAAGAACCTGGCAGATTCGCCGATACGGTGGCTTCTTATCTTATGCTGAAACCTGAAGACAAGCAGGTTCTGCTCATGAGCCTGAATGTCAAAGAGAGACTGGAAAAGCTTCTGGTCATCATCAACAAGGAACTGGAAATCGCAAAGATCGAGAAGAGAATCGGCACCAAAGTGAAGAGCAACATCGACAAGGTCCAGAAGGAATACTATCTTCGTGAGCAGCTGAAAGCCATTCAGGATGAGCTGGGCGAATATGACGAAGATGCCAAGGAATACTTCTCCTATAAGGAAAAAATCGAAAAAGCGAAGATGCCTAAGGAAGCGAAGGAAAAAGCGCTCTATGAGCTTGACCGTCTCAGAAACAGCGGCAGCTACAGCCAGGAAGGCGGAATCATCAGGACCTATCTTGACTGGCTCATCGATCTTCCCTGGAACAAGGAAACCAAAGACAATCTGGATATCATCAAGGCAAGAGAAGTGCTGGAGAAAGACCATTACGGCCTTAGTGATGTCAAAGACAGAATCATTGAGTACCTTGCCGTGAAAAATACCGCCAAAACCATGAAAGGCCCCATCATCTGCCTTGTCGGACCGCCTGGAGTCGGTAAGACATCCATCGCAAAGTCTGTAGCAAGAGCGGTGAACAGAAACTTCGTCAGAATGTCACTGGGTGGTGTTCGGGATGAAGCGGAAATCAGAGGGCACAGAAGAACCTATGTGGGTAGCATACCAGGAAGAATCATCTATGGAATGAGACAGGCGAAGAGCAGAAATCCGCTGTTCCTGTTGGATGAAATCGACAAGATGGCCAATGATTTCAGAGGAGACCCTGCAGATGCGCTTCTTGAAGTGCTGGATTCAGAGCAGAATTCCACATTCAGAGATCATTATCTGGAAGTCGAAATGGACCTGTCAAAGGTCATGTTCATCACGACGGCAAACACTCTGGATACTATTCCAAGACCTCTTCTTGACAGAATGGAAGTCATCGAGATCAACGGATACACCTATGAGGAGAAGCTCAATATCGCGAAGAACCATCTGATTCCGAAAGTACTCAAGGAGCATAACCTTACGGAAGATAGACTGAAGATTTCAGACAATGCCATAAAGATGATCATTGAAGGATATACCATCGAATCCGGTGTGCGTAATCTGGAAAGATCAATTTCCTCACTGACGAGAAAATCCATTGCCTATATGCTGGAGAAGAAAAAGAAATCATTGACGCTGAACACACAGATGATCGAAAAGTTCCTTGGACATCCGAAGTTCATGTATGAGCGTGCGGCCAAGGAAGACCTTGTAGGCGTCGTTACAGGCCTGGCCTGGACAATGTTCGGCGGCGATATATTACCGATAGAAGTGACCGTTATGGACGGTACAGGAAAGCTTGAACTCACTGG
Source organism: Proteiniclasticum sp. (assembly GCF_032054185.1). Taxonomy (NCBI): domain Bacteria; kingdom Bacillati; phylum Bacillota; class Clostridia; order Eubacteriales; family Clostridiaceae; genus Proteiniclasticum; species Proteiniclasticum sp. Next base: position 165,066 of record NZ_DAMBTF010000001.1, on the reverse strand, counting down.
ACAGCTTGGAGACGTCATGAAGGAATCCGCAAGAGCGGCATATTCCTATATCCGTGCCAACAGCAAGGAGCTGGGCATTGAGACCAAGTTCTACAAGGACAAGGATATTCATGTCCATGTCCCTGAAGGTGCAGTACCTAAGGATGGGCCTTCAGCCGGTATCACCATGACTACAGCGCTTGTATCCGCACTTACGGAAAGAAAAGCAAGACATAATGTCGCCATGACAGGTGAAGTCACCCTTACGGGAAGAGTCCTTCCAATCGGCGGACTTAAGGAAAAATCCCTTGCTGCGGCAAGGGCAGGCATCGATACCATCATCATTCCAGAAAAGAACAAATATGATATGGAAAAACTGCCCCCATCCATTTTATCCAAACTGACCTTCATACCGGTCAAAGTAGTCAATGAGGTGCTGGAAAAAGCCCTCCTGGAGGTAGAAAAAGCATGATCAGAATCAAAAGTGCAGATTTCATAACCTCTGCAGTAAGACAGAACCAGTATCCGGAAACCGGACATCCTGAGGTAGCCTTTGTGGGACGATCCAATGTCGGAAAGTCCACCATCATCAATGCGCTCACCAACAGAAGAAAGCTGGCCAAGGTTTCCAATACACCAGGCCGTACAAGGCTTGTCAACTTCTTTCTCATCAACCAGGGTGCGATGCTCGTGGATCTTCCTGGCTACGGCTATGCAAAGATCTCAAAATCAGCACAGGCTTCCTGGGGTAAGATCATCGAAGACTATATTGTAAACAGCCCTTATCTGAAGAGATTCGTGCTGCTTGTGGATTCAAGACATAAGCCGACTGGTGACGATATCGCAATGCTGGATTACCTGAGATACTATGGGAAGGATGTCGTCGTTGTGGGCACTAAGCTTGATAAACTCAAGAGAAATGACATAAGAAAAAGCGAGAAGCTCATAAAAGAGACGCTCCAGCTGACCGATCAGGACAGACTGATTCTCTATTCATCCACCTCAAGAGAAAATCTCCAGGAAGTCATCGATCTGGTATTTAAAGATCTTTTACCTGAAGATGAATAGAAACGGCAGCTGCCGCGTATAATGAGGATGTAATCAACCCATTCCATTACAGAGAAAAGTGCTGAAGAGTTTCCCTGCTCATCAGCACTTTTTTTCATGCCGTGAAGGATTGATGCTATCGGGGATTTTTGAGGGTGAAGCCCGGAAAAACAGCTGAATAGAGAATGGAATGCAAAATGAAGAGCCTGAGTATGTCCGTGTAAGACATACTCAGGCTTTATTTCTTTGTATAAAGATTCAGGATTCTCTCTCCTTGCAGGTTCTGCATTTCCCGAAGAAGTAGAGTTTACTTGATTCAATGATGAAATCTCTGCTTTTTGATGCTTCCATAAGGATATTCCTTGTGGATACATCGAGCATATCCATCACCTTGTTGCAGCTTGTACACTGAAAATGAGCATGCTCATCAACAAAGGCGTCGTATCTGAAATTACCCTCACCGAGATTGATTTCCTGAACCAGTTCCACTTCACATAGTGTTTTCAGTGACTTGTAGACTGTTGCAAACTCATGGTGGGAAAGGACATGATCAGTTTGGAGTAGATGGTTTCTGCTGAAGGGTGTTCGTTTGTGCCCAGAAGATATTCATAAACAGCAATCCTCTGTGGGGTGAGTTTCAATCCTTTGTTTTTAAAAGTTGTTGTTATGCTGTACATTTCCTATCTCCTTCGTTAGTTGCTTTTCTACATAAATAATATCACATCATATGTTCATATACAAAATTATCTGTCAGTTTATTTATTCTTTCTTTCGGTTTTAGATGTATGACTGTTTTTCAGGCTTCGCATGAATCTGTAGATGAACACTGCGCTGCCAAGAAGCCTGAGAGCTGATGTGACATATAATGCGCCTTGAATATGAATGATTTCCTGTATATAGGTACCGATTAAAGGAGCGATTGCAAGGGTAACACTGGTCAGCGTTGCATGAACGGCGACGCTCATGGTTCTATACTCATCCGGACAAACGGCAAGTAGGGATCCTAAAATGGCAACAGTCGTTCCCGCTGTAAAGAATCCTGTAGCAGACTGCATGAGCGTCAGCATGACGAGGTTTCCCGAGAGAGCATAGAGGATAGGAGTGAGACCCATCCCGAAGGTTGCAAAGGCAATAGTAAACTTATAATCACGTTTCTTGATGATCTTCTTCCAGATCGGAAAACTCAGCACCATAAAGAGACTTGAGAGCACATTGATGATGGTGAGCCACATTTCATTGGCACCAAGATACTTGATCTGATAACTGTTGAACAGCGGCCATCCCATCTGCCATCCGAAGTGAAAGAGAAGTGAACAGGCAAGAAATCCCACATACTCCCTATGGGAGAAGATCGCTCTCAGCGATTTCTTCAGTTTCGGCACTTTTCTTCTGATCTTGATGTCATCTTTTTCGATTGGATCGAGCTTGTACATATAGTTGATCTCTTTAAGACCGATCAGAAAGCTCAGCACGATGAAGACCTGATACATGATGATTACTGTACGATTTACGGATGAAAGGGAAAGAATGAATCCGACCAGTATGGATATGGTGAGCTGAGCAATCTGAGACATCTGGTTCCTCACCGACAAGGCATCAGCTCTTTCATGGGGCAGAAAGATGTCTCCTGTGTAATCCTGAAGAGAGGTCGCCGATATGGATTCAGGAAAATTCATGAGTCCGTAAATCAGAACGAAGACAATAGGCTGTATTTTCTTATCAAGAAATGGGACAGCAGCAAGAAGGAGCGGCATAAATCTGGAGATATAGAAGAATATGCCAAGGGTTTTTCTTTTGGATTTTCCTCTCTGAATCATCAGAATACCGGGGATGGTGGTGAAAATGGCAATAAAACCGGGCAGTGCATTGAAAAGGCTGTAGTGAATGTCATCACCCCCGAGACGGTCGAGGAACTTGATGGCATAGCCTTTTGACAATACTGTGACCAGGGTGAAAAGAATACCGTTCAAAGTATAGTATTTAATATTCTGATTGTTTCCAAAGAGCATGCGCTCCAGTTTTTTAAGCATATTTATGACTCCTAATCCGCGAACAAACTAACATTATCTGATGTATTCTACTCTTTTTTGATGCGATATGCCATAGTTTTGTGAACTTTTTACAGATTCTCATAATATCTTAAGAATGGCATCATTTTCATAATGAAATGAACACTTAAGCACCTTTCCGTTTGAGGGATAGGCATTATAAGAGGTAGCCATTGTCACATAGTCTGTTTCGAATATGGATTGACAATTCACATATACAGGATTATACTGTGACCAAGTAGTCATATGACCACATGGTCACAATAAAAAGGGTGGGATCAAATGCCAAAACCAACATTCTTTAACCTGCCTCAAGAGAAAAGAACGAAGATTATTGAGGAGGCAGTAAATGAATTCAGGGACAACAACTATGATGCAGCAAGCATCAACAAGATCGTGGAAAGAAGCGGAATATCCAAGGGAAGTTTCTATCAGTATTTCAACGACAAGGAAGACGTCTATCTCTATATCATGAGCCTGATTGCTGAAAAGAAGATAGAGTATCTGACACCGTCCATGATGAATTTCAGTCAGCTGGGTTTCTATGAAGCCCTCAGGGAAATGTACCGTTCAGCCATTCAGTTTGCTCTTGCCAACCCGGATTATCTGGAAATCGGTAACCGTATGATGAGAGACAACAGTGGAATGATCCAGAAACTGAGATCTGTATTCGGCTCAAAAGGTGACGATATGTTTGTTACGCTTCTTAGAAAAGGACAGGAATCAGGAGAAATCAGGCAGGATCTTGATCTTCAGATGGCAGCGAAGATGCTCATATCCATGCAGATGAGCATAGTCGAGTATTACTTCGAGAAACACAGGGATAAAGGATATTCCATGGAAATCATAAATGAGCTGGAGAAATTCTTCGATGTTCTGAAAAATGGAATAAGCTAAGGGGGAATGTTAGATGATTCAGGTAGACCATCTCAATTACTCATACACCAAGGACAAAAACTATGCACTGAAGGATGTCTCCTTTAAAGTGGAAGAGGGAGAAGTGTTCGGATTCCTCGGACCTTCTGGAGCAGGAAAATCCACGACACAGGGGATCCTTACGGGACTTCTGCCCATACAGGAAGGAAACGGATCTGTAGCGGGATATGATCTAAGAAAGCTGGACCGAAAAATATTCAACCGTATAGGGGTTTCTTTTGAACAGTCTAATGTCTATGGAAAACTCACCGCACTGGAAAATCTTGAATTCTATCGAAAACTGTTTGATGTGGAGACCATGAATCCTCTGGATCTACTTAAAATGGTCGGACTTGATGAGGTCAAAAACAAAAGAGCCGGTACATTTTCGAAAGGGATGAAGCACAGACTGACCTTTGCAAGAAGCATGATCAACAATCCTTCACTATGGTTTCTTGATGAACCGACAACAGGTCTTGATCCGGCCATTGCAGGGATCATAAAAGATATCATAAAGGAGAAGAACAAGGAGGGGACCACAGTTTTTCTGACCACGCATAATATGATCATTGCCGATGAACTTTGTGACCGTGTAGGGTTTATTGTAGATGGTGAGCTTAAAGTTGTGGACTCGCCGAGAAATCTTAAGCTGCAGTATGGAAAGAAACTTGTTCAGGTGGAATATATCGAAAACGGTGGACCTAAGACTGCGATGATTGACCTTTCGCAAGAAAAGGAAAGACTGATGCTCAATGACATCATCCGATCCGCACAGATCGAAATGATGCATACCAAAGAAGCTACACTGGAAGAAATATTTATCAAGCTCACGGGCAGGGGGCTGGTCTGATGAAACTTTTGCATACTTTTCTCAGGGATCTTAAAGTATCCTATAGAACCTATTATGTCTACATCGAATTCATCATGGCGCTCATCATCGTAGCGGTAATGCTCTTTGTCGTGCCGGAGAATTTCGATGCCAAAACAAAGCTGTTCCTTCATGTGGAGCCAGGAACAGATCGTGAGCTGATTCTGGATTCGCTGGAAAAAGACTCAAGTACAGTTTTAACACTTCTTGAATCAAGAGAAGCTGTTGTTCTGGCACTTGAAGAGAACCGGGACGGACAGGGTGCGGTGATCAGAAGGTCCGAAGAAGGACTGGAATACGAAATTATTCTCCAGGGTTATGAGAGCGAGAAAGTCAGGAACATCATGGAAAATGTCATGGTGACTGGATTTAAGAAAGTACATCCGGATTTTGTGGAAAGTACGACGACAAGGGTACTCGATGATCATGCAGAGAGGCTCTCAGACAGAATTTCCTATATGCCGATACTCCTTATGCTCAATTCAGCATTTATGGGACTCTTCATCGTTGCAGCCTATATCTTTATGGACAAAGAAGAAGGAACCATAAAGGCACTTACGGTCACACCGGTCAGCATCAGGGATTATCTTCTCTCCAAAGTGGGTGTGATGCTCTTCACAGGACTCCTTACAGGGCTTCTTGTGGCCGTTCTTGTAGCGGGACTCGATGTGAACTATTTCTATCTCATACTGCTGCTCATCGCATCGAACATTTTCGGAACAGCTCTTGGTCTTTTCATCGCTAGCTTTTATGATTCGATCATCAAGTCCATGGGCGCTTTATATATCGTGATCATGGCTATGGCTTTTGCAGGGGTTTCCTATTTTATGCCGTCATTCTCACCTGCAGTCATAAAACTTCTGCCATCCTATCCGCTGCTTTTCGCATTCAGAGAAGTGTTTCTTCAGCGGCCTGACAGAGGGCTTATCCTCACAACGACTTTTGGCTTCACAGGAGCCGCAATTGTGATTTTCATGTTCGCAGTCATGCGATATAAGAAAACACTGACTGTGTAAGGGGGAACATATCATGAGAAAAATACTGGCCATCATCAGGCGAGATACGAAATCGGGTATGAGAGATTATATGATCCTCTATATCATTCTAGTTCCGTTCATCATCGAAGCGGTTCTCAATATGCTCACGGGTTCAGTGTCCCAGTCGGTTTTAAGTCTGGGTGTGGATGGGACCATTTCTGAAGAAGAGCTTTCCTACCTCAGAGAATATGCCTCTGTTGAGGTTTTTGAGCATGAAGATGATCTGATTAATCGGGTGGAAAATCTGGATGATCTCTACGGCATCCATAAGAATGAGGGTGCATTTGAAGTCATACGTCAGGGAAATGAAAAAGTGGAGATGCACGAAATGGTGATGCTTCTTCTTGATTCCATGATGAATGAAGACATTGAAGTGCCGATAGAGCTTACTGTATCCGATGTCGGCTGGAAGCTCTCACCCATCAAGCAGTATGGTGGAAGTCTCCTTGCAGTTTTCATCTCCGTTTTCGGCGGAATGATCATCCTCATCAACCTGGTTGAAGAGAAACAGGAGAATACCCTTGCTGCAATGAATGTCGCACCGGTTGAAAGGGTTCAGTACATTACAGGCAAAGCCGCTTTAGGATTCTTTGTACCGCTTATTCATGTCATGGGTATACTTATCATTCTTGACTATGGTGACATCAGCTATCTTATGGCTGCGGTCATCACGTTATCCATAGCCCTCACCTCTGTCATCATCGGTTTTTCCATAGGTATAAGCAGTGACAATGTGCTTGCTGCGATATCCGGCATGAAAATGGTCTTTCTTCCCATACTGGGTTCCATTTTCGGAGCGATCTATCTGCGTGAAGGGCTGCAATTTCTTCTCTACTGGTCTCCTTTTTACTGGGCATTCATTGCACTTGATGGTGTCATACTCAAACAGGCAACCTGGGGAAGTGTTCTTTTCAGTACGGGGATGATCGTCATCATTTCAGCCGCCGTCATGATCCTCTTAAGAAAGAAAATCAGAAGAGGATTGGATTAATGATCAAAAGGAGGAAAAATTAATGGATGGATTAGCATTACTGGGACTGATTCTCATCGCCTATGCAGCGGCAGTGGTCTTTCTGACCCTGAAAAAGCCGGAGCAGATCTGGAATATGGCGAAGATCAGGATGTTCAGAAAAGTTCTTGGCGAAAAAGGAACGGACATCTTCTTCTATGTTTTTGCACTCATAGCTGCAGGTTTAGGTATATGGCTTCTTGTGAGATAATTCATGAAGACATCTGCCAGTCTTTAATCAGAAACAATAAAAAACCATCAGGTCAGCTTACGTGCGACCTGATGGTTTTTAAGCTCAGATTATCTGAATCTGATGATTTCTACAAGTTTCTTGTCTCTTAATATCCTCTTGAAAAGGAAGTAGCCCATAATCGTGACTACGACGAACTCACCGAAGAATACCTGTGCAGCCGTAAGGATAAATGGAAGGTCAAGAAGGTAATAGAGAATAAGTCCGATGATGATTCCGTTAACGATGGCTGGCCATAGTGTTGCAGCAAGAAGATTCTTCGTTTTTGAAATCAGAATCAGTGCAATGAGGGTAGCCAGAGTTCCGAAGATGACATCGATGGGGCCAAGGGGACTGCCGAGATTTGCAATGAGGCATCCGAAGGTCAGTCCATAGATGTATCTTTTATCAATGAACACCAGAAGCACGAGAATCTCTGCGATTCTGAACTGAAGTCCAAGATAGCTGAAAGGAAGAAACATGGTCAGTGCCGCATATATGGCAGCGATGATTGCAGATTTTGCCAGGAATTCTCCCTGGTTAAGGTTTTTAGTATTCAAATTCATTTATCCTCCGTTTGTATTGAATAATCCGATTGGTAAACCTGAATCATTATAGCACAGGACAAATGTGCACGTAAAGAAAACCCCGTGATCGAATCGCGGGGTTCTTACTTGATGGTAGTCTGAATTTCTGATCAGTATTTGTCTTCCGTATACATCTGGGACTGCTCGATCAGCAGATTCTGCCTCGTATCCCAAAGCTTCTGGGACAGATCCACATAGTAGTTGTGGGGATATTCAAGACGGAGTACTTCAGGCCATAGATTGCTGATTTCCTGCTGAGAGTAATCTCTGATTTCAAGAACGGTCGGGCTGTCATAGACGAGCTTTCCTTCCTCGAAAATCGGCTTCTGGAGTTCCTTGAGGTAGTAGTCCTTGAAGGTCCTTCTCTTCCAGGTGTAGGTAGGATCAAATAGGGTAAGTGGTTCATTTTCATCGATGACTTCATCATATTCTGTGATGAGATCTGCTACGGCAAGATCCGATCGCTTTGAATAGACACGATAGATTTTCTTGAAATGAGGAGTCGTGATCTTTTCCTGATTCTCGCTGACCTTGATCTTCGGAATGACGACGCCTTCTTTTTCCACAGCTACGAGCTTGTAGACGCCGCCGAAGACAGGTTCGCTTCGGGCTGTAATCAGTCTTTCACCCACACCGAAGATGTCTATGCATGCACCCTGGGAAAGAACATCTCTTATGATGTACTCATCCAGAGAATTCGAAACGATGATTTTGACATCTTCAAATCCTGCCGCATCCAGCATCTTTCGTGATTCCTTTGTCAGATAGGTGATGTCTCCGGAATCTATACGGATGGACTTTGGTCTGTTTCCGCTTGGGAGGACAAATTCGTTGAAGATCTTTATGGCATTCGGAATACCGGACTTCAGGACATTATAGGTGTCCACAAGAAGGGAGCAGTTGTCCGGATAGACTTCAGCCCATTTTCTGAAGGCTTCATATTCTGAATCGAACAGCTGAATCCAGCTGTGTGCCATGGTTCCTGTTGCTGGAACGTTGAACATGATTTCTGCGAGGGTATTGGCAGAGGATGTGCATCCGCCGACAATTGCCGCTCTTGAACCATAGATCGCACCGTCATAGCCCTGAGCTCTTCTTGAACCGAATTCAAGTACCGGACGACCGCCAGCGGCGCGTACGATTCTGTTGGCTTTTGTTGCGATGAGGGTCTGATGATTGACAGTAAGAAGGACCATGGTCTCCACGAACTGTGCCTGTATGATGGGCCCTCTCACTGTGACAAGAGGCTCGTTCGGAAATACGGGAGTTCCTTCAGGAATTGCCCATACGTCACATTCAAACTTGAAGTTTTTAAGATAGTCCAGGAAGCCTTCACTGAATATTTTCTTGTTTCTCAGGTACTCAATATCTTCCTTGGAAAAAGTGAGATTCTCAAGATATTCGATGAGCTGATCTACGCCTGCCATGACAGCGAAGCCACCGCCATCGGGAATTTTTCTGAAATACATATCAAAATATGCTATGGTGTCATCTACGCCGTTTTCAAAATATCCATTACCCATAGTAAGTTCATAGAAATCGGATAACATCGTGAGATTTCTACCGTTTCTTACATCTATAACTCGTTCCATTACATCACCGTTCCTAACATTATTTGTCTGTCTGTTATATTATATCAGATTCAGTGCTTTTTTCTATAGGAGAAGGGGGAAGGTTGGGCAGCATGGGCTCTGCAAAGGCAGCGTGGAGATAGAAAGAGATCATCAGATTCAAAGCTTCAGATGTTTTAAGGGATATTGTGCAATTCTCTGTTAGAATAGGAAGATAAGATAACATACTGGAGGCAGAGAATCATGTTCAGACTCGATGAAAATAAAAAACCGATGAAGTTCGGAGGAGATACCGGAAACTATATGCTGATTTCAGGTCTTCTGGCCGGACTTGCAGGGATATTCTGGCAGCCTTTCTTTCTGGGTGGAGCTGCGGTGATCCTCGGATTTCTCACCATGAAATCACCAAAAAGCGGCTGGGGGATACCCGTATTCATTCTGGGGGTCATCGTCATGATCAGCAGCATATACCGCTGATTTCCATAACAGGGATAAAGAAGATCAGATGATCTGAAAAAGAATACTGAAGCAGAAAAGAGGGATTCACTTTTTTGAATCCCTCTTTTCGATGTTATGCAGACAGCTATCCTCTTCATTATAGATTAAAGTGCGCTCTGATGATTTCTGCAGTATCTGTGGGTGTGAGACTTGAATTGTCTATTCTAAGATAGTTATTGAAGGGGATCTCTCCTTCGTTGCTTACGCACCTATATTTTCTGTCATCATTTAATAGCCTCTCCGATGAACGTTCGATATCCCGCTTGGATGCTTTATGTTGAAGCCTGTTTTCTGTCACGTTTCTCAGAAGCCGAACCTCCAAAGAAGCCAGAAGCTCAACATAATATATCTGTGCATCATGCTCCTTAAAGATTTCCGTTACGTGCCTCACATAGTCCCAGTCGGATATCTGATCGAATGCCCACATATAGGTGAAGATCAGGCCGTAGTGATCGGACGTGGCAAATTCCTGGAAAATCACATCTCTAAGTTTACTGACGGTTTTGCTGTTATAGTATCCGAAAATCTCTATGACCGGTTCAATAGTCATATGATTATGAAACAGGCGAAGCTTTGTCATCTTCGCAAGTTCCTGTCCAACGGTCATTTTGCCGACCGCTGCATTTCAAATCAGAAATACAATTTTCATACCCTGCCCCCCTATTCAGATTAAGCTGATCACCCGAAGAATATCTGTGTGAAAAACAATAATATACAAGTATTATATATTATTTTGCTATCCGGTTCTATCGATATACGTAGATTATTTCGCCATCAGTCCCAAGGTGAAGACTCTTCGTACCTTCATCTGTTTCATCTACAGGTATGAGTAAATGCCACATTGAACATAATGGAATGAGAGTTTCTTTGAAATCACGTGGAAATAGGTTAGAATAGAGACTTACGAAAGAAAAAGTCTGGAGGATAAGAATTTTGGAACTGGATAAATATCAGGAAAGTGCATATCTCACAAAAGAAAACAAGGTTCTGGTGGTTGCACCTCCAGGATCGGGGAAGACAACAGTGATGCTGAGAAGGCTCCTGCATATCCTGGAGGAGGGAGTTTCTCCGAAGAAAATTGTGGTCCTTACCTTCTCAAAGGCTTCAGCTCTTGAGATGGAAGGAAGGTTTCAGGGCAAGAGTGTCATAAAACCGTTCTTTGGAACAATCCATGGTCTCTGTTACCGGATACTGAGGGTCAGAAAAGGAAATCTTTCGCTTATCTATGGTAAAGATGAGTTCATCATAAAAAACAGACTGCAGAAGGAACTGAAAATTGATCAGGATGATGTGGAATCCATCATCCGCGACATTTCAAAGTATAAAGTGAAGACCTATCTGAATGAGAAGGAAATCCATCACACCCACAAGGATGATCTTTTTCATAAAGCCTTCACCATCTATGAGGAAGAACGGATAAAGAGAGGTCTTCTGGATTTTGACGATCTTCAGATCGAAGTCCTCAGACAGTTTGAAGACGAAGCATTTCTGAAGTCATTTCAGGATGCTCACAGTCATATCCTCATCGATGAGTTTCAGGACCTTGACCCTATACAGCTGAAGATCATAGAGAGAATCTCGGAAAACAGACAGCTTTTCTGTGTGGGCGATGAGGATCAGTGCATCTATGCCTTTAGAGGATCAGACCCGACAGGGATGATCGATTTTGAAAAAATGTTCGGCGGGAAGAAACTGTACCTTAAATACAATTACAGAAGCACAGAAAATATCGTAAATTATGCAGGAGAAGTCATACAGCTTAATGCCCTAAGAAACAAGAAGGAGCTTCTTGCCAGCAGAAAAGAGAAGCGAAAGATCACCAAAATCTTTCCGGAGAATCAGGAGCTGATGCTCATGGATATCGCAGCAGACATCAAGAAGGATCAGTTAAGAAGCTATGCCGTATTATACCGGACAAACCGTGAAGGGATGAGAGTGAAGGAATTTCTGAGAAAAGAGAAGATCAGTTTCAGTTCAAGAGACAGCTACAACTTCTTCAAAGGGTTCATCGCAAAAGATATTCTTGATTATCTGAGGGCAGCTTATCAGAATGACAGGGAAGCGTTCCTAAGGATAGCGAACAAACCCTACCGATACATGTCAAAGACAGACATGAGAAAGATCGGCCTTGGCGAGGATATACAGAAGGTGCTCCTTGATCCGTCAAAAAATAACTATTCACTCATCAAGTACAGAGAGTTTCTTAGAGATCTCTCCGGCATTAAAGGAAAGTCCACAGAAAAAGTCGTGGAGTATATCGAAAAAGTTCTCGGTTATGAGGATTACCTGAAGACCTATGCAGAGCGTACGGGACGTGATGAGGAAGAGCTCTTCGAGGATCTTGATGAAATGAAGGAAGTCGCAGGCTACTACGACAATCCTCTTGATCTTTTGACGGCTTCTGTGAAGGAGCCTGAATCCATCGATTCGAAAATCACCCTTTCCACAGTGCACGGCGTAAAGGGACTTGAGTTTGACAAGGTCTATGTGATCAATGCTGTGGAAGGTTATATGCCCCATGGCGCATCCATGGAAAACCTGGAGGAAGAGAGAAGAATCTTTTATGTGGCCATAACGAGAGCCAAAGAAGAGCTCAATATCTATAGCCCAAGATTTATTCATGGAAAAGAGAGAAAAAGAAGCAGATTCGTACTATAATATAGGGTGATGCAAATTGATAACATGTTTAGTGGAAATGAAGAGAATATAGGAGAAATTATGAGAATAGAAATTGGACCCAATGAAGCCGGTCAGAGACTGGACAAATTTTTAAGAAAGTATCTTAAGGATGTCCCTCTATCTGCAATATTTAAATCCCTGAGAAAAGGGGACGTCCGTGTAAACGGCGCAAAAGGCAAGGAAAAGATGTTCGTTGAAGTTGGAGATGTCATCGAGATCAAGTACATGTACTCCAATGCGCCAAAAGAGAAGAAGAAGGTCTATGATGTTGAACCTGAGTTCAAGGTGACCTTTGAAGACGACAACATCCTTATGGTCGAGAAATGGCCTGGAATCCTTGTACACAAGGATAACGAAGGGGTAGATCCGACACTTACAGACCAGGTGCTTACCTATCTTTTCAGAAAGGGCGAATATAATCCGGAAGAGGAAATGACCTTTTCACCTTCACCGGTCAATCGTCTTGATCGTAACACATCAGGAATCGTCATCTACGCCAAGAACTATGAGGCGCTGAAGACCCTGAACGAAATGATGAGAGACGGAAGAATCGTGAAGAACTACATGGCCATCGTGAAGGGCAGAATCAAGGACGGCGAATATCGTGCATACATCGAGAAAAGGGAAGACAACAATGTAAGCAGTGTCAGCGACACACCTGGACCGATGAAGAAAGAAATCGCCATGACGGTCAGAACAGAAGAAAGTACAGGACAGTTTTCACTGGTTGAGCTGAATCTCCTTACAGGAAGAAGCCATCAGCTGAGAGCACACCTTGCTTCTCTTGGAAACCCGATCATCGGGGACAAGAAGTACGGCGAAAAGGAAATCAACAATTACCTGGCCAATAAGTATGAGCTGCACTTCCAGTACCTCTATGCCTACAAGGTGACCTTCAAGAATCCTGACGGAAAGCTTGAATATCTCGGCAATAAAGTTGTGGCGGAAAAGCTTCCACCACTGTTCAAAAAGGTGAAGACAGATCTCTTCAAGTTTGATCTGTAAGCGGAGGATTTCATGAAACAGCAGTCCACTGGAAAGGGCTTTGCCTACTTATCCATAGCAGAGCTCCTTGTTAAAATCATGTCGGTGGTTTATGTACCACTGCTCGTTAGAATACTCGGCGACGTGGGTCACGGCATTTATGCCGTGTCCTACGAAGCGTTTACGCTGATTTATGTACTGACCAATGAAGGGATACAAAGAGGAATATCAAAGCTCATCTCGGAGCTTCATGCAAAGAACAATCCGAGGGATGCCTTACGAGCATTCAGGCTCTCGAGAACGCTTCTTATCGGAGGCGGTCTTTTCGCCTCGCTTCTTCTCTTCTTCATGGCGCCTCTTATCGCAAGAGCTTCCAGTACACCTGAAGCGGTATTGTCCATCCGTTTCTTAGCACCTACGGTGCTGATTACGGCTGTCCTTTCTGCCTACAGAGGGTATTTCCTCGGGAGAAGCTATGTTTCTGCAAATGCTGTGTCGAAGATTCTGGAGCAGCTCGTCAATGTGGCGGTTTCTCTAGGTGGTGCCTATTTCCTCATGAAGGTGGGCGTGGCACTTGGCGTTGCGGGAGGTACCCTTGGTACCAGCGTAGGTGCTTTTGTTGCTGTTCTTCTTCTTGTAAGAGAATTTCACAAGGCGAAGCTCAATAAGGTCAAGAGAAAGCTTCAGGACCCTGAAGCCTACCATCATACAAGCAAAGAACTTGTAAGAAAGCTTCTGTCCTATTCCTTCCCCATCACTCTGTCTGCGGGAATGATCCATATCGGCGGATTCATCGATATGTTCATCGTGAACAACAGACTCCTTGATGCGGGACTGCTTTATGCCGCGGCAAAAACGGCTTTCAGCGAACTGACCCGGTTCAAGAATCTTCTTTTCGTGCCGAATACCATCGTTGTGGCGCTGGCCTCCGTTCTCCTTCCTGGAGTCGCGGCAGCCAATGCCCTGGGTGATACGGAGTCCGTGAAAAGAAAAATGAACTATGCGGTGAAGATGGTCTTTATGGTCACGGTGCCTTCCTTTGTAGGAATGACGGTGCTCGCAGGTCCCATCTATAATATTCTCTACCCGGGTAGGGGTGGAGTGGATCTTCTGCGCTACGGCTCCATTACGGTCATCTTCCTTGGGTTCATTCAGATACAGAATGTCATCTTCCAGGGACTAGGCAAATTCTACTGGGGAACCATCACCATGCTTGCGGGTATCCTGGCAAGGCTTCTTTTCAACTACATCCTTGTGGGTATGCCTGAAGTCAACATCATGGGTGCGCTGGTTTCAAACTTCCTGAACTACTTCCTTCCTTTTGTCGTGAATCACTATCTCATCACAAAAGTGCTGAAATACGATGTGAAGCTTGCAGTGAATGCAAAAGGACCGATAATATCCGCAGTGCTTATGGGTATCGTGATCTTTGCTTTTGGCAGACTGTTCGGCATGCTGGATCTGAGATATGCTTTTGAGAGCATCCTGACGTTTGTGAACATCGGTATCGGAGCAGCAGTTTATGTGGTATCCATGCTACTTACAGGCGGAATCACAAGAGAAAATCTTCTGGAAATCAGTCCAAGAATCTACCGTATGATACCCGCTGGAATAAGAAGAAGAATGAGATAAAAACATCCTATAAAGACGCTATATTTTTTGTGTTTCAACGTAAAATACCATATAATGGTATTAAGACAATTGAAATCAATTATCAATTAGGGGACAGTGTTACCCGAACTGATGTTGATTAAAGTAAGCAAAAGATAGGAGTTGTCGAATATGGAAGGTACATTCAACGATAAGAAAAAGAGAAGATTCGAAAATACATATGGGAAAGTACTCACGGGAATGATGCTTGCGGCCAATCCGTTCAAGAAGATGGCCTTCAAGACCCCATGTATGGTACACCGGTTCATCAATATCCAGGCAGTGGTGATCCTTGAAAATGAAGGCTACGATAAAGCCGCACATTTCTACAAGGCATTCATCAAATCACTGAATGAAGGGGCGACCTGGGCAGATCAGGACTTCAAGTCCATCAATCACTTTTACCACAACGAGAAGAAGAAGGGACTTTACGGTTTTTCAGACGGTCTTACAGAGGCTCAGCGCTACCGCGATCGTGCACTGTTTTATCTGCAGAAGGGTAACCTCGAGCGTTCCGTCTTTTACCTTGGTGTGTTCTGCCATCTCTCTCAGGACATGACCGTACCACAGCATGTGAACAACAGGCTTCTGGACAGTCATAAATCCTACGAGACCTGGATCAAGAAGAAGATTTTTGCGGAAATCGACTATTCCGTGGATGAAGGCATCCTGAGGTTTGAAACTCTGGATGACTACATCAGAGAAAACGCGGTTGTTGCGAACTTCTACTACGAAAAGTACAAGACTATGGAAGATAAGGATCTCATGTATGAAACCTTATCCAAGAAAATGCTCACTGTGGCTCAGAATACAACAGCAGGACTACTTCTGGACTTTTATGAGCTGTATTATGAAAATGTATAAGGAAATATAAAATGAAAGTTTTACTTGCAGCGATCAATTCCAAATATATCCACACAAACATCAGTCTGAGATATCTTGAAAAGATTACAAAAGGACTTCCTGTCCTGACTGAACGTGTGGAGTTTACCATCAATGAACAGACAGACAGGATCCTGGAAGAAATCATAGAAAGAAAACCTGACCTGGTCGCTTTTTCAGTTTACATCTGGAATTTTGAACTGGTCAGGGAGCTTTCTGTGCTTATTAAGTGCGTAGATGAAAATATAAAGATACTGTATGGAGGACCTGAGGTCTCCTATGACAGCAAGAAACACCTGGAAATCATGTCGGGAGATTATATCATCCGCGGTGAAGGTGAACTTGCCTATGAGGACCTTATCGGTTCTCTTTTTCGTCATACAGAACTTAAGTCGGTCAGAGGCTTGACCTTTAGAAATGGAGATGAGATCATCATAAACCCTGATCGGGAAAAGATGGAGATGAGTCTTGTGCCTTATCCCTATGATGAGGAAGAGGATCTTAAAGGTAAGCTCAGCTATATTGAAGCCTCCCGAGGATGTCCTTACAGATGCAGCTACTGCTTATCCTCTTCTGAAAGAGATCTTCGTTTTCTTCCCTATGAGGAAGTCGTACGTCGCGTGGAGAAACTTCTTGAAACGGGTACAAGCGTTGTGAAGTTCATCGACAGAACGTTCAATATTCATCCTGATGCCTATGAAATATGGGCTTATCTCATCTCCCTGGACACCTCCGTCACTTTTCACTTTGAGATTTCTCCTGATCTCATCAAAGAAGAACACATCCATCTGCTGCGCACTGCACCCGTCGGGAGAATCCAGTTTGAGGTGGGGATTCAGAGCACAAACCAGGAGGTGCTTCTTTCCATCAACCGGTTCATCGGATTCAGAAAGGTTCTTGAAAAGCTTCATGCTCTGGTTTCTCTGAAAAACATACATAATCATATGGATCTCATTGCAGGCCTCCCCTATGACTCCATGGAGCGCTTTAAAGAAAGCTTCAATGATGTCTATTCCCTGAAGCCTGACATGCTTCAGCTGGGGTTCCTTAAGGTCATAAAGGGTACACCCATGGAAAGAGATGCGAAGAAGTACGGCATCATCTACAGCCCGTTTGCTCCTTATGAAGTTCTGAAGACCAGATGGATGGATTTTTCGGATCTTAGAAGTCTTCATCATACGGAAGAGGCTCTGGAAAGATATTATAATTCCGGGCGGTTCAAGACCACCCTCTCCTATGTACTGAAGGGGGAAGAAGATTCTTTCGCCTTCTATGAAGGTCTGGGCAGATACTTAGATGAAGAATATCAGGGCCTCAGTCTGGGCGCGAAGGAGCAGTTTCTCGCTTTGCGTGATTATTCTTCGAAATGGATGAATAAAAGGGAAGATACATCACAGGATGTGGTTCTCAATGAACTTCTGAAATTCGACTGGCTGAGCGGAAACAAGAAGCAGTATGTTCCGGATTTTCTCACAAGAAAACTTCCAGAAAACAATGAGGAGAAAAGAAGAATATCAAAAGAGCTGGGAATTAAAGTGCATGTTGAAATTTACAGTATAAATATCCTGCTTTATGCCGATAAAGGTATAGTAGACATGAATGAGACTCCGGTGTATTATGATGAAATAAACGGACAAATTATCAGGATTTAGTTGATTTATGTGTCAAACTGTCGTAGACTATAACCTATGTGGTATTTTATAACTTATTAAATGATAAAGATTACATAAAATCTTTATCATGGTAGTTTTAAGGATAGCATGATAAAATTGAGCAGTATGGAAACGTAATCAATAGCAAATCTGCAAAGGAAATGGGGTGACGGAATGGCAAAAGAAGCATTGGACAGGATAAGGGAAGCGGAGAAGACTGCACGTGAACTTATAAGTGAAGCAAGTCAGAAAGCAAGAGACATCAGGCGTGATGCGGAAGTGCTTGCGGAAAAAGAGTATAAGGGGGTCATTGCAAAAGCACAGCATGAAGCTGAACTACAAAGAGATAAAGCTCGGCAAGAGGGAGAATCTCTTGCACAGCCGATTTTAGAGAGCGGAAGCATCAAATCGGCAGAACTGGAATCCATGGAGGTCACAGATCTCATGGGTGCAGTTGATATTATTATAGAGAGGATCGTGAAGGCTAATGGCAATCGTTAAGATGAGCAGTTTCAGCCTGTTTACCTTCGAATCGGATCGTGAAAGACTACTGCATGAACTGCAGAGATTCAGTTATGTTCATTTTACCGATCTTAAGGCTAACTCCGATCTGCTGGATGAAGGATTAAATACCCTTGAAGTTCCTGTAGAAGTCAGCGCAATAGATGAAAAGATTCAGAGCGTAAAAACCGCCCTTGATCTGCTCAAAAATTACGATGACCGTGAAACGGGCATAAAAGCGATGATCAAAGGCAAATCTAATTTTACATTTGAAGAACTTGAAAAAAAAGTCTCAGAATTTGATTATGATCCGGTCATCATGAAACTAAGAGAAATCACAGGGAAAATCGATCATCTCAGCCAGGAAGAGCTGAAAGAAAAGGCTGTAATCGAAGATCTTAAACCATGGAAGAATTTGAATTTTGATGTGCGTCTGCTGAAGGAGTTCACCTATAGTGAAGTGTTTACAGGGACTGTACCGAAGAAACTGATGGATAGTCTCAAAAATGAACTCGCAGAGCTTAAAGAAAGCTATTTTGAACAGCTCAGCGAAGGTAAGGATGAGGCATATATTCTCGGACTGACGATAAAAAGTCAGCGAGACGAGTTCAATGAAATCCTTAGAAACCACAGTTACACCAGCGTAAATTTGTATACTGAAGGAACACCTGAAGAAGCGATAGAATCCGTCAGAATAAAGCTGACTTCCATAAAGGAAGAGAAGAAAAACCTGCAGAATGAAATTAAGTCGATGGCAGGCAATCTTGGAAAGTTCGAAGAGGTATATGAGTATCTTCTGAACCTCAGACTACGTTTTGCAGCAGAATCTAACTTTCTGAAAACCGGAAGTGTAAATGTAATTAACGGATATGTTCCTACAGATAAAGCGGATACATTTGAAAAAGCGGTAGCAGAGACACAGGAAGGCGCTTATTACCTCGAGATCAAACCTGCGGATAAAGAAGATGACGGTGTACCGATCATGCTGAAGAACGGTAAGTTTTCTGAATCGTTCGAATCCCTGACTACGATGTATTCGCTGCCTACCTACGGAAGCCTGGATCCAACACCTCTTTTTGCTCCATTTTTCTTTGCCTTCTTCGGCATGATGATCGGAGACTGGGGTTACGGACTGATTCTGTTCCTGGGTACCGGCATTGTCCTCAAGGTAGCAAACCTTGATAAAGGTCAGAAGCTGATGATGAGATTTCTTTTTTATCTCAGTTTTTCAACCATTATATGGGGCCTGATTTTCGGTTCCTTCTTTGGCCTGGCCATACCGGGTGTTGCACTCATTACACCGGCGACAGAATATCAGAAGCTGCTCATCATTTCAGTGATTTTCGGCGGAATTCATCTCTTCTATGCACTGGGCATTAAAGCCTATCTTGCATTCAGAGAAGGAAAACCCCTTGATGCATTGTATGACGTAGGATTCTGGTACATGGCACTGATGGGTGCCATAGTATTCCTTCTGACCATGTTCATTCCATTTGCACCGGCAGTGAAGACAATAGCCCTTGTGGTTATGGTTGTAGGCATGGCGGGTATTGTGCTGACAGGCGGACGTGAAAATGAATCGATCGTCGGTAAACTTGCAGGCGGTATGTACAGTCTGTACGGAATATCAGGATATATCGGAGATTTCGTCTCCTACTCAAGACTTATGGCGTTGGGACTTGCCGGTGGATTTATCGCGACAGCGATCAATATGATGGTGGGCATGCTCTTTGGTATGGGAATCCCGGGTATCATAGGCGGTGTTGTAGTATTTATATTCGGACAGGCATTTAATCTGTTCCTTTCAGCATTAAGTGCATATGTTCATACGTCGCGTCTGACTTATGTTGAATTTTTCGGTAAGTTCTACGCAGGCGGCGGAAAACCATTCAAAGTATTCAGAAACAAATCGAAATATATTAATATTGAATAACAATTAGGAGGAAAATAACATGAATTTTAGTCAAATGGTAATGGAAAACGGTGGTATTATTTTTGCGGTAATCGGGATTGCTCTTGCGGTCATTCTGTCAGGTATCGGATCAGCAAAGGGTGTTGGTATCGTAGGTGAAGCGGCAACTGGACTGATTATCGAAGAGCCTGAAAAGTTCGGTAAGTCACTTGTTCTTCAGCTTCTTCCTGGTACTCAGGGTCTTTACGGATTCGTAATCGGCCTGATGTCACTCGGTTCACTTTCAGTGGATATGACATTTGCCAACGGTATGTATATCCTGTTCGCATGTCTTCCGATTGCTTTTGTCGGATACTTTTCTGCAGTTTATCAGGCACGTACAGCAGCTGCTGGTCTTGCGATTCTTGCGAAAAATGAAGAGCACTCCACTAAGGGTATTATCTATGCAGTAATGGTTGAAACCTATGCACTTCTTGCATTTGTTATGTCACTGATTCTTCTTTCTTCAGGCGGATTCTAGTCTTAAGAGAGAAGAGCATAATAAAAGCAAAGGAAGTGAGTTAATGTCCAATCTGGAAAATTTGACGGATAAAATTATAGAAGAAGCAAAGAGTCAGGCAGGATCCATGATTAAAGAGGCAGAAGCTTACCGCGATGAAATAGTCAGGAAGAAAACGCATGAAGCAGAAGAAATCAAAGTGAAGATGCTGGAAAAAGCGGCCTTTGAATCGAATCTGCTTAAAGAGAGAATTGTATCCAATGCTGAAGTCAAAAAAAGAAATGAACTTCTTAATGGAAAGCAGATCATCATCAACAGAGTTTTCGAAGAAGCAAAGTCCAAATTAAATCATCTGCCACAGGACGAATATATCGGATATCTGAAGGATATTCTTTCTACGCTTAATCTTAAAGGCACAGAAAAACTTGTTGTTAAAGAAGAGTATAAGGAAGCAATTAGTAGTCTCGGACTGGGATATGAGATTGCCGATGAAACGGCAAAATCAGGTTTCCAGATTGTGGATGAAAAGATTTCCTTAAATTACGATTTCAATGATATGGTAGATTTCTACCGAGATGAGCTTGTAAAAGATGTAGCAGATTCATTATTCAGGGAATAGGAGGTTTTTATGAACAGAATGGATTTTTCCCAAGCTGTCATCAGGGTCAAGGTCCTCGAGAAAAAGCTTCTATCCCGCAGCAGACTGGAGAGAATGGTTGATGCAAGAGATATGGAAGAAGTCTTCCGAATTCTTGGTGAAACCGAGTATCAGCAGCATTTAGGCAATATTTCTAGGGCGGAAGATTATGAAGAAATCCTTGCAGCTGAACTAAAGCGTGTATACGCACTGATGGATGAACTGACGGGTGAGAAAGTCATTTCAGAAATTCTCTCCTTAAAATATGATTATCACAATCTAAAAGTGCTGCTTAAGGAAAAGATTTCAGGCAAGTCACTTTCCCATCTATATGTGACTTATGGCACACAGGATATCACAAGAATCAAATCGGACCTCAATATGGGAGATTACTCCGATATGGATGTTAGGATCGCTTCCGCATTAACGGATATTGAAGCGGATTTTACAAAAAACAGTGATCCCCAAAGAATTGATATCCTTATGGACAGATACTATTTCAGACACCTTCAATCAATCGCCGACGAGGCTGATATTCCGATGTTTAAAGAGTATGTTCAGAATCAGATCGATTTTGCAAATATCAAGACACTGATCAGAGTCAAAAAAATGGATAAAGACATCAGGTTTCTGGAGGAGGTTCTGCTGAAAGGCGGAAATATTCCGATGGACAGTCTCATCTATTCAATAAACGACTCTCTGGATGTCATCATGAACAAGATGAAGAATGAAAAGCTGTCTAAACCGATACTTGAAGGCCTTGAAGCATACAGAAAGACAGGAAGACTTAGTGAGTTCGAAAAGATTATCGATAATGAACTGATGGCTGTCAATGAACCATCCAAAAACATCATATTCGGACCTGAACCGCTTTTTTCCTACCTTAATGCCAAAGAAGCTGAAATCAAGGCGCTTAGAATCGTCATGGTTTCTAAGATCAATAAACTTTCTCCAGAAGTCATAAGAGAAAGGTTGCGTGATTTATATGTATAGAATAGGAGTTATCGGGGACAAGGATTCCATCCTGCCATTCATGGCCCTTGGAATTGATGTATTTCCCGTTGTTGGACCGGAGGAAACCAGAAGAACCCTGGATACTCTGGCCGCCAAGAAATATGGAGTTGTGTTTATCACAGAACAGTCAGCTGTGCTCATTCCGGATACCATTGAAAGATATGTCAAGGAGCTGGTTCCAGCGGTGATTCTTATCCCGAGTAACCAGGGCAGCCTGAATATCGGACTGGATCGGATCAACAGGAATGTAGAAAAAGCTGTAGGTTCAAATATATTATAGAAGGAGCGCTCTAATGAAAGTCGGAAAAATAATTAAAGTGTCCGGCCCCCTTGTTATTGCAGAGGGTATGGATGAAGCCAACGTCTATGACGTGGTTCAAGTTTCAGATAGAAAGCTCATTGGTGAAATAATCGAAATGAGAGGCGACAGGGCTTCCATCCAGGTATATGAAGAAACAACTGGAATCGGACCCGGCGAACCTGTTTATACTACAGGAGAACCTCTTTCCGTTGAACTGGGACCAGGACTAATCGAGGCCATGTTTGACGGTATTCAGAGACCTCTGAATGCTATTATGGAACGAGTGGGTGATTTTCTTGAAAAGGGTGTGGATGTAAACGCACTCAACAGAGAAAAACTGTGGAAATTTACACCGACCGTCAAAGTCGGTGATGAGATCTCCCAGGGAGATGTCATCGGAACGGTACAGGAAACTTCAATTGTTCTTCATAAGATCATGGTGCCATTTGGCGTAAGTGGTGTGGTGAAGGAAGTAAAAGAAGGAGAATTTACAATCGTTGATACCGTCTGTGTTCTGGAATCAGGCAAGGAGCTGACCATGCTTCAGAAATGGCCTGTAAGAAAGCAGAGAGGATACATAAACAAGATCAATCCGGATGAGCCTTTAATCACCGGACAGAGAGTTATCGATACCTTCTTCCCGATTACAAAGGGAGGAACTGCAGCAGTTCCAGGTCCGTTCGGATCAGGTAAGACTGTTGTACAGCATCAGCTTGCAAAATGGGCGGATTCAGAAATCGTCGTCTATGTAGGTTGTGGTGAACGCGGAAACGAGATGACAGACGTTCTTCTTGAGTTCCCTGAAATCATTGACCCGAAGACAGGCGAATCCCTCATGAAAAGAACAGTACTCATCGCCAACACATCCAATATGCCTGTTGCGGCGAGAGAGGCTTCCATCTATACCGGTATCACCATAGCTGAGTATTTCAGAGATATGGGTTACAGCGTAGCCATCATGGCTGACTCCACTTCCAGATGGGCAGAGGCTCTTAGAGAAATGTCCGGAAGACTTGAAGAAATGCCTGGTGATGAAGGATACCCAGCTTACCTTGGATCAAGAGCAGCTGAGTTCTATGAAAGAGCCGGTAAGGTCAACTGCTACGGCAACGACGACAGAGTCGGTGCACTGACCATCATCGGAGCGGTATCCCCTCCAGGAGGAGATATTTCGGAGCCGGTTTCACAGGCTACACTTAGAATCGTTAAAGTGTTCTGGGGACTTGATGCTAGTCTTGCCTACAGAAGACATTTCCCTGCAATCAACTGGATGAACTCCTACTCCCTCTACCAGTCAAAGGTTGACGGATGGATGAACAAAAATGTTGATATGGAATTCTCCGCAAACCGAGTAAAAGCCATGGCGCTTCTTCAGGAGGAATCCTCACTTCAGGAAATCGTAAGACTTGTCGGCCGTGACTCACTGTCAGAGACCGATCAGCTGAAACTTGAAGCGGCTAAGTCCATCAGAGAAGACTTCCTTCAGCAGAATGCTTTCCATGAGCAGGATACTTATGCATCCCTGCCTAAGCAGAATCTTATGCTCGAACTTGTCCTCCATTTCTATGATGAAGGCTTAAGAGCACTGAAGAACGGAATCTATCTGAGCGACCTCATCAATCTTGAAGTAAGAGACAGAATTGCAAGAGCGAAATATCTTGAAGAAAAGAATATCGACAAAATGACTGAAATCATGAAAGAAATGACACAGGTCATCGATGATCTCATCGCAGAAGGAGGTATCCTGAATGCTTAAAGAATACAGGACAGTTAGTGAAGTTGTAGGACCTCTGATGGTCGTTGAAGGCGTTGAAGGTGTAAAGTATGAAGAGCTCGTGGAAATCGAGCTTCAGACCGGCGAAAAAAGAAGAGGCCGTGTACTTGAAATAGATGGCGATAAAGCCATGGTCCAGCTGTTTGAAGGATCCACAGGAATCAATCTTAAGGGAACGAAAGTCAGATTCCTTGGAAAACCTCTTGAACTGGGCGTATCCGAAAGCATGATCGGCCGTATATTCGACGGACTGGGCAGACCAAAAGACGGTGGCCCTGAGATCATTCCTGAAGAGAGAAAGGACATCAATGGTGTTCCGATCAATCCGGTAGCAAGAAACTATCCTTCGGAGTTCATACAGACAGGAATCTCTGCCATTGACGGACTGAATACTCTTGTCCGTGGACAGAAGCTTCCGATCTTCTCCGGATCAGGTCTTCCTCATGCAGAACTTGCCGCTCAGATCGCAAGACAGGCGCGAGTAGTCGGTAAGGGAGACAAGTTTGCGGTGGTGTTCGGTGCCATCGGTATCACATTTGAAGAAGCTCAGTTCTTTATAGACGATTTCAAGAAGACAGGCGCCATTGACCGTGCGGTTCTTTTCATGAACCTGGCCAATGACCCTGCCATCGAAAGAATCGCAACCCCTAGAATGGCACTTACCTGCGCAGAATACCTTGCTTTTGAAAAGGGTATGCACGTACTGGTTATTCTGACAGACATCACAAACTATGCTGAAGCTTTAAGAGAGACCTCAGCTGCAAGAAAGGAAGTTCCAGGAAGACGTGGATACCCAGGATATCTTTATACCGACTTATCCACTCTTTATGAAAGAGCGGGAAGAATCAAGGGTAGAGCAGGATCCATCACACAGATTCCGATTCTGACCATGCCTGAGGATGACAAGACTCATCCGATTCCTGACCTTACAGGATACATCACAGAAGGCCAGATCATTCTTTCAAGAGATCTGTACAAGAGAGGAATAGAACCACCTATTGACGTTCTGCCTTCTCTGTCAAGACTTAAGGATAAGGGTATCGGCCGCGACAAGACAAGAGAAGACCATGCTGATACCATGAATCAGCTCTTCGCAGCCTATGCTACAGGTAAGGAAGCCAAAGAGCTTTCTGTAATCCTTGGTGAATCTGCACTTTCAGAATCCGACAAGGCATTTGCCGATTTTTCAGATGCGTTTGAAAAGAGATATGTCAGTCAGGGATATGAGACCAACAGAGAAATCACAGATACTTTAGATCTTGGATGGGAACTTCTGACAATCCTGCCAAGAAATGAGCTGAAGAGGATAAGGGATGAATACCTTGAGAGGTATATGCCTAAGGAAACTGAAGGAGTTGAGTAACCATGGCAACACTTAATGTTAATCCAACTCGTATGGAATTAACCAAACTTAAGGCAAGACTGGTTACCGCTACAAGAGGTCATAAACTCTTAAAAGACAAACAGGATGAACTCATGAGGCGTTTTATTGAGATGATCAGAAGAAACAAGACTCTGCGTGAGAATGTGGAGAAAGAACTGATTGAAGTATTCAAGGAATTTCTCGTATCTTCAGCCATCATGAGCCCAGAATTTCTTGAAGAAGCTGTAGCGCTTCCGAAGGAAGAGATTACAGTGGACATCAGAAAAAAGAATGTCATGAGTGTTAATGTACCGGTAATGAACTTCGTCAGAAAGCTCGCTGATGATCCTGGAAGCATCTATCCATATGGATATGCCCAGACATCTTCCGAGCTTGATGATGCCATCTCGAGGCTGTATGCAATCATGCCGCAGCTTCTGGACCTGGCTGAAGTGGAAAAGTCATGCCAGCTTATGGCTGACGAAATCGAAAAGACCAGAAGAAGGGTAAATGCCCTGGAGTACAGGACAATTCCCGAGCTTAAGGAAACCATCAAATTCATCAGAATGAAGCTTGATGAAAATGAAAGAGGAACCATTACAAGGCTTATGAAGGTCAAGGATATCATTCAGAAGGGTTAAGTAAATGATAGAGCAAGGAGAGGCGAAAGTAGAAATACTTGGCCTCTCTTTTTCATATTTCACTCTCATAAAGGATGATTTATGTTATTATAACAGTATATTCAACATCACCAGCCATATAGAAATTTCTGGAGCTGGATAATGATATAAGAATTTGATTATAGTATGAGTGAAAGTGCTCACAATTGAACAATTGGAGGATTCAATGGATTATTTGAATAAGAATATCGCACGAAATCTTAAGAGAATCAGACTGGTCAAGGGACTGAGTCTCGATAATGTGGCGGAGCAGACAGGCGTCAGCAAGTCTATTCTTGCCCAGATTGAAAGAGGCGAGGCGAATCCGACAATAGGAACCATAGAACGAATCATAAGCGGTCTGAGAATCGGTATTACCGAGCTTACGGAAGACAACAGTGTACTGAACAAGATTGTATCGGGCAGCACCATGGAGCCGTTTAAAAAGCAGAAGGGCGCCTATACGGTCTACAACTACTTTCCTTTTGAAGAGAACCGTCCGTTTGAAATCTACTGGATCCATATCAGTCCGGGCAAGGAATACAAGACAGGTGGACACGGCATCAGCACGGAGGAGTTCATCATGCTTTATGAAGGAGAGCTCCTGATTCTGCAGAATGATGAGAGCATCACACTACATGAAAGCGATGGGCTTAGGATATCCACTGAACAGGAACATACCTATGTCAATGTGGGTGATAAGGAAGCGCGATTTATTCTCGTGTTCTCCTTTATGAAAATATAAATTCAAAGTGCTCAAGGCTGCAAAGGCACTGCAGCTTTGGGCATATTTTGTGAGAAAACCATTAACATCCTGGCAATCTTTTCCTACGATTCCAAATACTGCTTGAATAGTGAGAGGAAAGAATGATATCATCTAAGTGTGATAGGAGTTGATTAATATGGAAGAAAGCAGAATCCTTAAATTCAAGGATGAAGACGGGAATGTCGTGGAACTGGAAGCCGTTGCTGAAATCTATCTGGAAAAGCAGAAATATCTGATTCTCGCACCGCTTGATGAAGATAGTGATGATGAGTATGTCTATCGTGTTGATGCAGACCAGGACGGTAAGGAAGAACTCAATGCTATCGAAAGCGATGAAGAATTCATGGCAGTTAAAAAAGAATACAAAAATCTATTATATGGTGAGGGTGGAAGAGATGAATAAAGAAAGTATCATACAGTATCTTGAAAACAACGGACTTACGGATATCGATATCCTTAAGGATGAAGAAGGCCTGATCGTTGCTACAGCATACTATGATTTTGATGATGATGAAATGGAAGCAGGAAGAGCCTACGCAAAAGATCAGGTTGTGGAAGATGATGATGAGTCGGTATATACTGATTATCTCATGAATTACCTTGTAGATCTTGCTGTGGACAATATCGGAGAGATTATGGAAGAATTCATCGAAGAAGAGGGTATTGATGCACAGTACCTGACTTATGAAATGGATCAGGATGAAATGGAAAGTATTCAGGTTGCTATGCTGTTCTCCAAGGGAGACTTTGACAGCGATCTTGAAGATATCCTTGATGAACTGGAGATGTAGATAAAACCTCATCTGTTAACGGAATATTGGGAATATTCAAGAGAAGCCGTGTTGAAAAATGCGAAAAATGTGTTATAATAAGATTAAATAAGATCCTGAAATGTGCGTGTAGCCTATATATTCAACCTACATTACAAATCCGGGATTGCTAATAGAGAAAATGATATCAGACTTTAAAAGGTAGCTACCTATTCCTAGGAACATAAGTAGATAAAGAGTTTTCTTGAGGCGAACCCACCTGCTTAGGGCAGGTATGGATTAATAGGTGAACGGCATGTCGGGAAACTTAAATGATTATAATTGCTCTGCTTCCCAGCAGAGCAATTTTCATATTTAAGGAGGCAAAAATAGAATGAAAGACATTCCACACGATGAACTCGTGGCAAAAATCAATGAATTTACAAAAGTATCAAGAGAGAGAGAACTTACATCAGAAGAAGAGAAGGAAAGAAAAGAATATAGAGATGAATATCTCATGAGAATCCGCTCAAGCATGAAGAGCAATCTGGATGGGGTAGAATACAAGAAGAAGTAGGAGGTAGAGGTATGTCAGTTAAAGTAAGGAACCTGATCAAGGACTTTGACCTGGAAGTCCTCAATGAGGGTGCAATCAACAGTGAAATGACCATCAATGATATCAACAGGCCGGGACTTCAGCTGGCAGGTTTTTATAACTATTTTTCAAAAGACCGCGTTCAGGTTATCGGAATGGGTGAGTGGAGTTTTCTCGATGAACTTATTCCTGCACTGAGGGAAAAAAGAGTGGAGAAGTTCATGTCCTATGACATTCCTTGTGTAATCATCACGCGGAATCTCGATCCTCACGAAGAACTTATGATTGCTGCCAGGAGAAACAAAAAGTGGATCCTACGCACGAAGCTTTCCTCTACAATCTTCATTTCAAGACTCACCATGTATCTGTCCAATGAAATCGCACCTGAAACAAGACTTCATGGAACCCTTGTGGATATTTACGGTATGGGTGTGTTTATTACTGGTGTCAGCGGAATAGGTAAGAGTGAAGCGACTCTTGAGCTGCTTAAAAGAGGTCATCGCCTGGTGGCAGATGATGCAGTGGATATCCGGGCTGTGGAAGGTGTCCTTCGGGGAAGATGTCCTGAGATCACCTTCGGGATGATGGAGGTCAGAGGGCTGGGCATCATCGATGTTTCTGCGCTTTACGGACTGTCCACCATGATTCCGAACAAACGGATCGATTTCATCATTCATCTTGAACACTGGAGAGATGACGGAGATTATGACAGGCTGGGCATGGATGAATTCGAGGAGATTCTTGGTGTTAAAGTGAAGAAACTGGTCGTACCGGTTAGAAGCGGACGGAATATTTCCATCATCATCGAAGCGGCGGCTGCAAATTACAGATATTCCAGAATATCAAAAGTTTCTCCTGCGGAAGTCATCGATGAACGTATGAGAGATGTGGCCAAAAGAAAGGCAATAGATGAAATCGAGCTGTAAGTCTTCGGATTTAACATGATTCGCAATTATAGTTGAATTTATTCTGGTTTTAAACTATAATTAAACTAATTTAAAATCATTATAAAATAGAGGTGAAAAACATGGTAGTAAACAATATTGATGTTTACCTCAGAGAAAAAGGTGTAAAACCTTCCTACCAGAGAAAAAGAATATTCGAATATATGATGAACAATCTCAATCACCCTTCAGTAAATGATATTTACGAAGCGCTGATCAATGAGATTCCGACATTAAGTAAAGCCACCGTATATAATACAATGAATCTTTTCCTTGAACATAAACTCATAGAAGTGCTGCCCATTGACACCAATGAGGCAAGATATGATGTGTTCAATCCCAAAGAGCATGGACATTTTAAATGTGATGTCTGCGGAAACATTTTTGATGTGAGCATCAAAATCAATGTGGAAGATATTTCGGATGATCTGGCCGGTTTTAAAGTCGACTCTGAGATATACAATTTCCGGGGAACATGCAAAGCATGTCATGAAAGCGGAAAAGAAAATCAGGCCATCTAACTGGTCATTTATGAAGATTGAGGGAAGCAGAAATGATATTTCTGTTTCTTTTTTTGCTGATTTTCAAGAGTGATTTTGATGAAATGGTGATATTCATCAGAAATTAAGACGAATTACAGACCTTCTTTATTTGGCCTGCGGGAAAATTGTGATAAAGTGGATAGTAATGGAAGAATTTCCTGAACTGATCAGGACAAATATAAGGAAAGACATGAAGGAGAGAGTGAAATGAACAGGATATTGCTTGTGGAAGATGACAGTGCGATTGTCAAAAATCTGGTGGATATACTCCAGAGGGAAGGATTTTCTGTGGATACCGCATCAGGACAAAGTGATGCCATGGATCTCCTTGAAAAGGAAAGGTATGATCTGTGCCTTCTGGATATCTCACTGAAAGAGGGAAACGGGTTTGCTATATGCCGCGCCATAAAAGACAGGGATGATACCCCTGTGATCTTTCTCACCGCTTCCGGGGACGAATACAGCGTGGTTGCGGGATTCGATATGGGTGCAGACGACTATGTCAAAAAACCGTTCCGACCAAGAGAACTGATTTCAAGAATCAGAAGTGTTTTAAGGCGTTCGGGCAAACACCAGTCTGTCATAGAGATTGAAAATCTGTCTGTGGATTCAGTCAAGGGTGTCATCAGGAAAAATGGAGAAGAAATTTTTCTTTCGGCGCTAGAATACAGACTGCTTCTTGTTTTTCTCAATCATCGGGGTATGGTGCTCTCAAGATCGAAACTTCTGGAAGAAATCTGGGATATTGCCGGGGATTTTGTCAACGACAATACGCTCACGGTATACATCAAAAGACTCCGGGATAAAATTGAAGATGATCCGCAGCATCCCACCATCATCAGGACCGTGAGAGGTCTTGGCTACAAGGCTGGTGACTGATATGGGGATCATCAGAAATCCTGAACTGAAAAAACATCTTGTCATTCAGGCGCTCATTTTGGCAGTCCTGACCCTTGTCGGATTCAACCATGATCCTTATGCCGGCGTAATGGTGCTCCTGGCATCTTCCCTGATGATGCTTACGAATGTCTTCTTCACCTTCAGAAGATACAGTGTTATTGCAAAGCTCACGGATGAAATCGACGAAGTGCTCCATAAAGATACCTTTAAGCCCATATCCATGTATGAGGAAGGAGAGCTTTCCATACTGAGTACCCAGATTCACAAAATGAACATGAAACTGGAGGAGCAGAAGAGCGCTCTTCTCCATGATAAAGTATATCTTTCTGAATCACTGGCGGATATTTCCCATCAGATCAGAACACCGCTGACGGCTTTAAACCTCACCTGCGATCTGCTTCTTGAGGATGATCTTCAGCCTGGAAGAAGGAAATCCCTTGTCAAGGAACAGATGAAACTTCTTGATCAGATCGACTGGCTGATCAGTGCACTTTTAAAGCTTGCAAAGCTTGACGCCCGTACGGCGAAAATGGCGAAGGAAACTGTTCCTGTGAAAGATCTTCTACGAAGAGCGACCGAGCCTTTAGGTATTGCCATGGAGATCAAGGAGCAGGAGCTTAGGGTAAGACAGACAGGTGAAGAAACTTATGTGGGAGACATCTACTGGAGTGCGGAAGCACTGCTCAACATTCTTAAAAACTCAATGGAGCATACACCGATGGGTGGATCCATCTCCATCGACGTTTCCGAAAACGTGCTTTATACCGAAATCATCATAAAAGATGACGGTCATGGAATCGATAAGGAAGACCTTCCGCACCTCTTTGAGCGTTTCTACAAAGGGAAGAGCTCGAGTCAGACAAGCGTAGGGATAGGACTTGCCCTTGCGAGGATGATCATCATCCAGCAGGGAGGTACCGTTAAGGCGGAAAACAATTCGGATCAAGGTGCGAAATTCACCATACGATTCTATAGACCTAAAGAAGAAGAAAAGAGAGACGGGCAGTAAAATGCAGTCTCTCTTTTATAATGTGACGATATTGTAAGATTTGCGTCATGAACCTGTAACCCTATGGGCATATGATGGTAGTGTAGAAAAAAGTGAACGGAGGCAAATTATGGAAATTTTAAGAGTGGAAAATCTCACCAAAACATACGGTGAAGGCATAAATATGGTTAAGGCTCTGGACGGCGTATCTTTCTCCATCGAAAAGGGTGACTTTGTTGCAATCATCGGACCGTCAGGTTCAGGTAAGTCGACACTTCTTCATATCCTTGGAGGAGTGGATAAGCCTACAGACGGTAAGGTCATCATGGACGGCAGCGATGTCTACAAACAGGATGATGAGAATCTGGCCATTTTCAGAAGGAGACAGGTAGGGCTCATCTATCAGTTCTATAACCTCATTCCTGTTCTCAATGTCATCGAAAACATGACCCTTCCGGTTCTGATGGATGCCAGAAAAGTAAGTGAGGATAGACTGAATGAGCTGGTTTCAACCTTAGGGCTGAACGGGCGGGAAAATCATCTTCCAAATCAGCTCTCCGGAGGTCAGCAGCAGAGGGTGTCCATTGGACGTGCGCTCATGAACGCACCTGCAGTTGTTCTTGCGGATGAACCTACAGGTAATCTCGATTCCAAGAACAGTCAGGACATCATTCATCTTCTGAAGGAATCAAACAGAAAGTATAATCAGACCCTCATCATCATCACCCATGACGAGAACATCGCTCTACAGGCGAATAGAATCATTTCCATAGAAGACGGAAAGATCATCAGAGATGAGGTGATCAGAAAGTGAATATCCTTAATCGCGTAACGCTTCAGAATCTGAAGAAAAATCGTACAAGAACCCTTGTCACAATCATCGGTATCATTTTGTCCGTATCCCTTTTTACAGCGGTGACCACCTCCGTACACAGTCTTAAGACCCACGTCATCAATGTGGTCAAGGAGCAGGACGGAGACTATCACGGCGCTGTAAGCAGTGTAGACGGCAAAGAGCTGTCATCACTTGTCTCATCGGACAAGGTGAATATGGTCACAACCATCCAGAACATCGGGTATGCAAAGCTCGAGGGTGCGGAGAATGATTATAAACCTTATCTCTTTGTCGGTGCCATGGATAATTCATTCTCGAGCATCATGCCTGTCTATCTCACCGAAGGCGCAATGCCTAGTAGCAGCAAGGAGATTCTTATCCCTGAACACCTGTCCCAGAATGGAGGGGTGACACTTAAGCTTGGAAGTGAGATCACTCTTGAGATGGGAAAAAGATACCTGGGAGAAGAAGAACTGGCCCAGTACAACGGTTTTGATCCGAAAAATGAAGTGTTCAAGGCTGAGGGCACAAGGACCTTCAACGTGGTCGGATACTATGAAAGACCGAGCTTCGAAGGCTATAACGCACCCGGATATACCGCGCTGACGCTTCCGGACGGCGGCGGTCCTGACAGTTTTGATGCTTTTGTAAGGGTCGAACCTGCCAAAGACATCTACAGCTTCATGGACGGCATGTTTTCTGGTCACAATATCGAGTATAATGACGATCTTCTTAGATACACAGGAAACTCCAATGAGAATACGCTGAATGCCGTACTCTACAGCATGGTGGCGGTTCTTAGCGGAATCATCATGTTCGGTTCCATATCACTCATCTATAACGCGTTCTCCATTTCCATCAGCGAGCGTACGAAGCAGTTTGGACTCTTAAAGTCCATCGGCGCAACGAAGAAGCAGATTATGAACAGCGTCATATTTGAAGCGCTGACCCTTTCCGCGATCGGTATTCCTCTAGGTATCCTTTTAGGTGTTGCAGGAATCGGAACCACCTTCGTACTGGCAAAGGATCTCTTCACCCATTTATGGAGAGAGGAGACAAGATCGGTACTGACCCTAAGACTTTCACCTGAATCCCTTGTTCTTTCTGCGGTGCTTGGTCTCATCACGGTGCTCATTTCAGCTTATATTCCGGCAAGGAAGGCATCGAAAGTTTCCGCTATCGATTCCATCAGACAGACGGATGACATCAAGATCAAACCGGGTAAAGTGAAGACGAGCAGACTGACCTATAAACTCTTCGGATTCCACGGTATGCTGGCATCCAAGAACTTCAAGAGAAACAGAAGGAAGTACCGTGCTACAGTCATCTCACTCTTTATGAGTGTCGTGCTCTTCATTTCAGCTTCAAGCTTCAGCGAGTATCTGAACAAAAGCGTTGGTCAGGTCATGGAACTTAGCTCATTTGATCTGCAGTATACTCTTACACCAGAATCCGAAATTAAGCCTGCGGAGCTTAAGGAAATCCTGGCGAAGCTGGACGGTGTAGAAAAACTGAGCTACGGCAGCAGCACATACGATCTGAGCCTTGTGGTTTCCGAAGACAGACTGTCGGAAAAATACCAGGAGCTCAGTACAGACCATTACGGATCTGAATTTGTAAAAATGGACGAGAATGAAAGAATCCTTAATACACATCTGATTTTTATTGATGACGAGGCTTTCAATAATATGCTTCTGGAGAATAATCTCAGCACAGAAGAATATACAGATCTCAGTGCCCCCAAAGCTGTTCTTTATCAGGAAGGAAAGATGTTCAACTACGATGACAGAAGATATTATACCTTCAACATCATAGATGAAGGATCCTTTGAATCAGACTATATTATTGTTGATCACGGAGATGACGAGATTTTCTTTACAGGTGAAAGAAGAGAGGAGAATCTTGTCTATAAGGATATGGAGGATAATGAAGTCCTTATACCTTATGAGGAAGGAATAACAACTGGAAGTCTTCAGCTGGGGAGTCTGATTACAGAAGCACCCATGGTTTCCATGAATTCTCTGAGTGATGAGCTTAACGTGATCTATCCCTTAAGTGCAAAAGCTGCAGTACTCCCTGAGAACGATGAGGATTCTGTCACTGAATTCTACTTTGCAGTGGACGATCATGCAAAGGTGTTCAAGGAGATGGCAGAGACTTTAAAGGATCTTGGTCTACCGCAGCACAGACTCCAGAACCGCGCAAGCAATCTTGAGAGTAATCGTGCCATGATCAGTGTGGTGAATATATTCTCCTACGGTTTCATCATTCTCATCTCGCTGATTGCTGCAGCAAATGTATTCAATACCATTTCAACGAACATCAATCTGAGAAGAAGAGAGTTCGCCATGCTGAAAGCAGTGGGTATGACTAAAAAGGGTTTCAACAATATGATGGTCTATGAGAGCATCCTTTATGGTCTTAAGGGCATTCTGTATGGACTCCCAGTGGCACTTGGTGTCACTTATCTCATCTACCTGTCCATCAGCAACGGTATCGATTTTGAATTCTTTGTTCCGTGGACCTCGGTCATCATAGCCGTGGGCAGCGTATTTGTAGTGGTATTTGCCACCAGCATCTACGCCATGGACAAGGTGAAGAAGGATAACCCCATTGATGCACTGAAGAATGAAAATCTATAAATTAATAGCCCGAACCCTTTAACATGAAATTCCCCCAATTGTCAGGAAGACTCTGATTAGGTATGATGAAGTAGAATACATCATACATTGAATCAGAAACTGATGATTGGGGGGATTTCTCATGACCAGCCTATATTTTGTAAGGCACGCAGAGCCAGAGCATAATTTTGAAGAAGACAGGAACCGTCCGCTTACGGATGGAGGGCGGGAGGATACCCTGAGAGTCACAGATTTCTTCAGAACCATTCAGATAGATGCAGTCTACGCCAGTCCATACAGAAGAAGTCATGATACCGTTAAGGGCTGTGCAGAAAGCAAAGGGCTTGATGTAAACCTTGATGAACGGCTTAGAGAGACAGAGCGGCCATCAGGGAAATAATACGGAGATGTTCAGACAAAGATGGGCACACTTTGATTTTCATGAAGAGAATGGTGAATCGCTGAATATGGTTCAGAAGAGAAATATTGAAGCTGTGGATGAGATTCTGAGAAAACATAAGGATGAAAAAATTGTTATCGGAACACATGAAACAGCGCTCAGCACCATACTGAATTATTTTGACCCGACCTTCGGCTGCGATGATTTTCTAAAGATCATCGATCTCATGCCTTATGTCATCAGGCTCGATTTTCATGAAGAGCGATATATTGGGCGTGAAGAATGCTTGAAGATCAGAAAAGTATTCCCTGGCAGGAAATAGATGAGTGATGCTTTGAGGAAATCCTTGATTCATTCAGACAGATGTTTTCTTTCGGAGGATACTTTCTTTAAGGATATTTCCGTTTAGGGTATACGGAAAATGATTTCAGATGATACACTAGGTATTAAGTGATTTTTTACGTTGAAATTTTATTATGTTGCAAGGATGGAATAAATGATATGGACAAAACTAGAGGAGAAATCGGACTCATACTGGTATCGATTATATGGGGCAGCGGATTTATTGCAAGTGCCATAGGGCTGGATTATCTTTCTGCCTATGAAACGCTTGCCGGAAGATTTCTTGTGGCGGCAGTGCTGCTTACTGCTGTAAACAGAAAGAAGCTTAAGAAGCTTCAGCCAAAGACCATAAAGAACGGAATCTTACTGGGTATTTTCCTTTATGGTGCATTCGTTCTTCAGACGGTGGGTCTTGAATATACGACGCCCTCAAAGAATGCATTCCTGACTGCGGTGAATGTGGCGGTAGTCCCCTTTATCGGGTTTCTTTTTCATAAGACCCCCTTGGACAGAAATGATGTTTTAAGAGCATCTCTCGCCATGGTGGGCGTTGCACTGATCTCTTTGAACTGGACAGGCATTCTTAACCTTGGGGATGTACTGAGCTTTCTATGTGCCTTTGCCTTTGCACTCCATATATTCTATACAGGAGAATTCATGGAAAATGAGGATCCTCTTTCTCTCACCATGGTTCAGATGATCACGGCTTTTGTGCTCGGAATGTTCTTCATGGTCATGAGGGGGGAGAGTCTTCTTTATCAGGATAGAAGAGGGTATCTTGCCATGATCTATCTTGGAGTATTCAGCACGACCATCGCGTTTCTTATGATGAGCATCTGTCAGAAGTACACAAAAAGCTCAAGAGCGGCAGTCATTATGTCCACTGAATCCTTATTCGCCATGGTATTCTCCATTATCATTCTCAATGAAGAGGTGACGCCACGAATGATCCTTGGCGCGATTGTCATCTTCACAGCGATCGTTCTTCCTCAGGGAAAAGAAGAGGACATGATTGCAGAGACTCTGGAAAAGGATGCAGTATAAAGCCTTAAGATATTGTGCCTCAAGAAGTTCATATACCGGATAAATCCCATTTGTCATATGTGATGTGACAAATGGGATTTATGTTTTAATTGTTTAATAAATGAAAACGTAATAATATGTAAATATAGATGAAAATTACGTTATATATCATGATATTCATATCCGGAAATGTTGTCGGCGTGGTTTTTCAAATGTTACTCTGACTGATCACCAGGGAGCAGCTCTTTATGGAATTATTGAACAATTAAGAATGGAGGATTAAAATGGAAAAGAAAACTGGAACAAAAGCTGGTATTCAGAAGTTTGGCGCCTACCTCAGTGGTATGGTTATGCCGAATATCTCTGCATTCATTGCATGGGGACTTATAACCGCACTATTTATCGCTACTGGCTGGTGGCCAAACGAAAAACTTGCAACTATGGTTGGACCGATGATCACTTATCTTCTTCCTCTCCTTATTGCCTACACAGGCGGTAAGATCGTCTATGACCACAGAGGTGGAGTAGTCGGTGCGGCAGCAGCTATGGGTGTAATCGTTGGAACAAGCATTCCGATGTTCCTTGGTGCTATGCTCATGGGACCACTTGCAGCTTTCCTCATCAAGAAAATCGACAGTATTTTTGAAGGCAACATCAAATCAGGTTTTGAAATGCTCATCAACAACTTCACTGCCGGTATCCTTGCAACTGTTCTTGCCATCGCAGGTTTCTATGTCATCGGACCTGTCGTTGAAGCGCTGAACAATGTTCTTGCTTCAGGCGTTGACGCAATCATAGACCTTGGTATACTGCCACTTGTGCATCTGTTTGTAGAACCAGCGAAAGTGCTGTTCCTGAACAATGCGATCAACCATGGTATCTTTACACCACTTGGCGCACAGGAAGCGGCAGAAGCTGGTAAATCAATCATCTTCATGCTGGAATCCAATCCAGGACCTGGTCTTGGTATCCTTCTTGCCTACATGTTCTTCGGAAAAGGCATTTCCAAAGCTTCTGCATCAAGTGCAGCGGTTATCCACTTCCTTGGAGGTATCCACGAAATCTACTTCCCATACATCCTGATGAAGCCTATACTGATCGTAGCGGCTATGGCTGGTGGTGCAGCAGGTACACTTACTTTCTCACTGCTTAATGTCGGACTTAATGCAGCGCCTTCACCAGGATCGATTTTTGCCTACATCGCCATGACACCTAGAGGAGACTTCTTCGGAATGTTCCTTGGTATTCTGGTTGCGGCAGCTGTATCATTTGTAGTAGCAGCAGCAATCCTGAGATCCTCAAAAGAAACAGAAGCAGCAGACATGGAACTTGCAGTTTCAAAGATGGAATCCATGAAGGGTAAAGAAAGCTCAGTAAGAAGCACTTTAGTCACTGGTTCCAAAGACTACAGAAACGTGAACAAGATCATCTTTGCCTGTGATGCCGGTATGGGTTCAAGTGCAATGGGTGCATCTATTCTCAAGAAGAAAGTTAAGGAAGCAGGTATAAATGATGTTGATGTCACTAACCTTGCGATCAATAATCTTCCTTCTGATGTAGACCTTGTTGTCACTCATAAAGACCTTACTGAAAGAGCAAGAAAGATGGTTCCTGGAGCAATTCATGTTTCCGTGGACAACTTCCTTGGTACAAACAAATACGATGACATCGTAGAAGATTTAAAAAAGAGCAAAATGTGATAGAATAATATCAGGTAAGGGCCATGGCAAGCTTGCCATGGCCTTACAAATTAATAAGGGGGTGCGGTGATTTGTATATAACAGCAAGAGAAAGACTCATATTGGGGATTTTGCTCGAATCACGGCATCTCTTTGTTTCCTTGAATGACATATCAGCTGAACTTGATGTGTCACTAAGGACGGTACAACGTGAAATCAAATTTATGGAGGATACTCTTGCTGAATCCGGGCTGAGCCTTGAAAAGCGAGTCAGCGAAGGAATAAGGATTTCAGGGAGCGAAGAAAACATGGACAGGCTGAGGGAAAGCCTCAAGAGCTATTCCGATTTCGAGCTTCAGCGAAACGAGAGAAGTCTCATCATCTTCAATGAACTGCTTAAAGCAGAGCATACAGTCAAGTCGAGCTACCTTGCTTCAGTGCTTGGTGTATCCTCCAAGACTCTTCAGCAGGACCTTGATTTCTTTCAGGAAGAAATCAGATCTTCTCATCTGGATCTTGTGCGAAAACCCGGATACGGGATTGCACTGGAAGGTAGAGAAAAGGACAAGAGGATGTGTTTTGTGAACCTTGTTCTGCAGAGACTGGAACAGAGTCCGATATTCTCCCTGAAAGAAGGAGAATTCATCTCCCTCGATAAGGATGACAGGATATTTCTCATCCTCGATGCTGGAAGGCTTGAGATCATCGAAAAGATTCTGCTTTCTGAAATCAGAAATCTTCAGTTCCGACTGACGGATCTTGCGGTTTTTGAACTTCTTCTCTATCTCAATCTTGCTGTTACAAGAATGGCAAAGGAAAGCTTTGTGGAAGCTAAGCTAAGAGCTGAGCTCAGCGATGAAAGAAAAGTGGCACTATCTATTTTTGAAAAGGTTGGCGCGGAGCTATCCATGAACATACCGGAGAGCGAAATCGCATTTTTCGCCGCAAACCTTAGAAGCGCCAGAAGAGTCAGGAGCCAGGAAATCGATGAGAATCTGGAACTCTCGCAGCTCGCAAATGATCTGATCGATTCTGTGTCTGATGCGACCGGATATTACTACAACAAGGACAAAAAATTTTTTGATGCGCTTGTCTCCCACCTTGAGCCCCTTTTAAACCGGATCAGCGACGGGATTATCGTGCTGAATCCCATCAAAAAGGAGATTATGGAAGACTACAGCGTCCTCTATGGCACTCTTGAGAAAATCCTGAAGGATAAATTTGAAGGATACCATATCAGTGATGACGAGATCGGGTTTCTGACCCTGCATTTCGCCTCAGCAGTCACAGAGCTCAGGGAAGCACCTAAGGTATCCACACTTGTCGTATGCACAAGCGGTATCGCGACATCAAGGATGCTCACGAAGAAGCTGCTCAGCAAGTTCCCGCAGCTGACCATTATTGAGCAGGGGTCCATCAGCGACCTGAAGAAAATGGATATGGGAGAATTTGATCTCATCATTTCCACTGTGGGCATAAGAGATGCAGACTTCGACTACATCCAGGTCAGTCCTATGCTGTCCGATGAGGATGAAAAGAAACTGGAAAGAGTGGTCAACAACAAGCTGCTCATCTCCTCCAGAAAACATGCGAGAACAAAGGAGAGCCAGCTTCTTTCCGATATGGACAGCAATCTCCTTAATCTTGTGCACGTCATGGATGGGGGAAACAGGCTGATAAGAGATCTTCTGACAAATTTTGTCATGGACCGTACAGACGAGAAGGATCTTACAGCACTTCTAGGCAGGGCATTTGCGACGCTTCCGCTCCCTGAAGAGACAAAAGAAGATGTGCTCAGCATGCTTCTTGAAAAGTCTGAAACAACAGGCTCTGCCATTCCAGGCACAAGCCTTGCACTGGTTCATGGAAGAAGCGACAGACTTCATGAATCTGTCTACTGCGTATATCGGAATCGGAAGCCTATAAAGATACTGGGTATGGATTCAAAGATGATGGATGTGGATACCGTATTACTGCTCGCTGCACCGGAGTCTCTTGGCGAGATGGAGCTTGAACTTTTATCTGCCATCAGTATCGGTCTTCTGGAAAAGGACAATGTCGTCATTTATGAAAAAGGTGATGAAGGACAGATTCTTGCACTCATTCAGCAGCAGCTGAAACGCACCTATCTGGAAATCACAAATAGAATTTGGAGGTAATAGAATGAGTAACATATTGAGACTGGAAAATATCAGAATGAATGAAAAGATCGATAACAAATACGATGCCATCAGACTTGCAGGAGAGCTGCTTCAGGAGGGTGGGTATGTCAATGAACACTACATCGATGAGATGATCAAGAGGGAAGATCTCTCGACCACCTACATCGGGAATGATATCGCCATCCCTCACGGAACAGAAAGTGCAAAGAACGATGTCATGGAATCCGGAATCAGCGTCATTCAGGTGCCGGAGGGTGTGGACTTCAATGGAGACAAGGCAAGAGTCGTATTCGGTATAGCCGGGAAGGACAATACCCATCTTGAAATCCTGTCCAATATTGCAATCTTCTGCTCCGATATGGAGAATGTGGAGAAGCTGGTCAGTGCGAAGTCCAAAGAAGAGATCATGGATCTTCTGGGAGGAATTTAGATGAAATCACTACATTTTGGTGCAGGAAACATAGGCCGCGGTTTTATCGGGCTCATTCTCAGCAGAAACGGTTTTGAAGTCACATTTGCGGATGTAGCGGATGAACTCATTGATGAGATCAGAGCAAAGGGAGAATATACAGTCATCATGGCGGATGAAAAAGGCGAAAAGCTTCATGTGACAGGGGTCAAGGGGATCAACAGCAGGACCGAGTCTGAAAAACTGAGGGATGCGATCATGCAGTCCGATATCATCACAACTGCGGTGGGGCCGAACATCGTTCCGATCATCGCTAAAAATATGGTGTCCGGAATCAAAGCAAGACTTGCAGAAGACGAAATCATCCCTTTTTCCATCATTGCATGCGAGAATGCCGTGGGTGCAACAGCGATTTTAAAGAAGTCGCTTTATGAGGAACTTACTGATGTGGAAAAAGTCAAAGCAGACCGGTTCATCGGATTCCCTAACTCAGCTGTTGACCGTATCGTTCCTCTCCAGAGCAATGAGAACCTGCTGGATGTCAAAGTTGAACCGTTCTTTGAATGGGTGGTGGAGAAAGGTCAGATCAAAGGAGATCTTCTTGATATTGAAGGGGTCCACTATGTGGATGATCTTGCACCATACATCGAAAGAAAGCTGTTTACCGTAAACACAGGCCATGGCGCTACAGCCTATTTCGGAATGGCTAAGGGATATCAGACTGTTCTTGAGGCCATAAACGATCCGGAAATCGAGAAAAATGTCCGAGGGGTACTATCGGAAACCTCATACTATATCACAGAGACCTACGGATTTGATGAAGACGAACATCAGGCTTATGTGGATAAGATCATAAGCCGTTTCAAGAATCCGGATATCTCGGATGAACTTGTTCGTGTCGGAAGATCCCCACTGAGAAAAATGTCCAGCAAGGACCGTTTTGTGTCACCAGCTCTTGGCGTACTTAAACTAGGTCGAAAGCCGGTATATCTCGCCAAAGCGCTTGCTTCACTTGCAGATATCAGTAACCCGGCAGATCCTGAAAGCGTGACGCTTCAGGCATATATCGATCAGTTCGGTCTAAAAGAGGCGCTGCTTAAATACTCTGAGCTGCCTTTGGATTCTGAACTCACAGACCTTGTACTGAAAGAGTACAATGAACTTCATTTTCAGTAATTGACATTAACATTAACGTGGTAACGTGTTAGAATAGGATTGAATACAAATGAAGTGAGGTAATGAGATGAAATTTAAAGTGTTCAATTCTTACGAAGAGCTAAGCGCATACAGTGCTGAGCTTGTTGCTGGTGTCGTCAGAGAAAAGGAAGATGCTGTTCTGGGTCTGGCTACAGGGTCAAGTCCGCTGGGGCTTTATGAGGAGCTCATCAAACTCTATGATGATGGTAATCTTGATTTTTCAAAGGTGAAGAGCATCAACCTGGATGAATATGTAGGTCTGGATGGCACCCATAATCAGAGCTATAGATATTTTATGGACCTCAACCTCTTCAACCACATCAATATCGACAAGAACAACACACATGTACCAGATGGAGTCGCAGAAGATCTTCAGAAAGGTGCGGAAAAATATGATGAACTGATCGAGTCCATGGGTGGAGTTGATGTTCAGATACTGGGTATCGGACCGAACGGACATATCGGATTTAATGAACCTGCTGAAAAGCTTAACCTGAATACACATGTTGCGGATCTGACTCAGGAAACCATCAAGGCAAATGCAAGATTCTTTGCATCTGAAAGCGATGTTCCGACTCAGGCAGTGACCATGGGTATGGGACCGATCATGAAGGCGAGGAAAGTTATCCTTATCGCATCAGGAGAAAACAAAGCCTGGGCAGTGAAAAGTCTGATTGATGATGTCATTACGACCAATATCCCTGCTACACTACTAAAACTGCACACTGATGTTACAGTGCTTCTTGATAGAAGTGCAGCAAGTCAGCTTGACGAAAAGTAGAAGAATCAGAAATAATAATGAAACAGAAGGATCATGAAAAGGCACTTGGTGCATTTTCATGATCCTTATTTTTTTGGGTAAACTTGTCGAAAGCGCTAAAAAAGGTCCAGAAAAGGTTTGAGATCTGCGGGATCATAGTGCATTGAACCAAGATAGCCATGCTTTATATCTCCTTGAATACCATGAAAGTCTGAACCTGCAGTGATGAGCAGGTTGTTCCTCCTTGCG
Source organism: Proteiniclasticum sp. (assembly GCF_032054185.1). Lineage (NCBI taxonomy): Bacteria > Bacillati > Bacillota > Clostridia > Eubacteriales > Clostridiaceae > Proteiniclasticum > Proteiniclasticum sp. The sequence goes on along the minus strand of NZ_DAMBTF010000001.1, from coordinate 121,610 downwards.
ATGTCTAGGCTTTTACCTGTCATCTCTTCATCATTGAGATAGTAGTAGCATTCTACACCGTCAAATTCATGTAGAAGCAGCTCTTCCAGGGTGTTTTTCCTATAGATGACGGGGTGAGCAAGTACGACGATGGCTCCGTTTTTTTTAAGTAGAGCGATTCCTTCCTCTACAGTAAGCTTGACATTGGGAATGTAGGCAGGACTGTCCTTATCGAGATATTTCATGAATGCTTCGTTATAGGTAAGCTGAGGAACTTTCTCATGGACTGCGTGGGCGAGGTTTGCTCTTGTGAGAACCCCCTGATTGGTTTCTCTTAGTTTGTCGTAGTCGATATCCATATCAAAGTAGTGCTCCAGATTCTGGATGAACTTTATGATTCTTTCGTCTCGTGCATGATGAAGCTCATCCAGCTTTGAAAGAAGTCCCTGATTCTTATATCCTTCATTGTTCCAGTAGCCCAGTATGTGAATGCTTTCTCCGTTTCTGGAAGTGGTCAGTTCAATTCCGGGGATGAATCTGATGTCAGAACGGTCCATGAGAGTAGAGATCTCAAAGTGGCCTTTTACGGAATCATGATCTGTAAGTGCCATGTAGGAAAGACCTTCCTTTACGGCTAGATGATATAATTCCTCCGGAGTTAGTCGTCCATCAGAGTAAGTTGTATGGCAGTGGAGTTCGATTTTCATATGATTTTCACCTCTTATTATCTGAATTAACAATTAGTTCATACATCAAGTTGACATAATATTTATCGCTCCAGATTTTCTCTTCCCATAGTTTATGATGTTATACATGATGTAAAAAAGTATTATTTATTATGTAAACGATTATAAATGGAGATTGTTACGAAAGCATAAAACCTTATATGTGAACGCAAAATGGCTTATATTCAGTATTTCTTAAAGTTATAATAACATTAGATGCCATATTTGGCTAAATTATTTTGGAGGTGTCAATTTGAGAAAAGGAAAGTCATTACGTTCGTTGTCCATTGTGCTGTTACTCCTGTTTTCTTTTGCCATGATTCCAGGTCAGAAGCTGTTCGCATCTGAAGTGGATCTGCCAAATGCTGAAACAGCAGTAGAACCTGTAGGGGTTGAGAATCCGGCAGATGAGGTCATAGATCCATCAGAGGATACAGCAGCACCACCTGCAGAAACTCTACCAGCACCTGAAACTCCTGCCGAAGAAGAAAAACCGGCAGAGGAGCCAGTTCCAGCAGAAGAACCGGAAACAGCAGTACAGAGTATGATGATGATGCCTATGGCAGTAGAATCAAAAACTGTAGTTCTTGACTATTTTTCCATCAATGACTTCCATGGTACTGTAGATGACACAGCCAGTCTCAGCAATCCTGGGATAGCTAGGCTACAGACCTATCTTCTTAGTCAGAAAGCACTTAATAAGAATACATTTTTCTTATCCGCAGGTGACCAGTATCAGGGGTCATCCATTTCAAATCTCACCCATGGTGATGTTGTGAATGAAATACTGAAGCATATGGGACTTCTTACTTCAGCCATAGGCAATCATGAATTTGACTGGGGATCTGATCTGATACCTTTATGGGGAGAGACTGGTGGATTCCCGTTCGTCGCATCAAACATAGAAGTTGAAGCGGCAAGTAAACCTGCAAAGTGGGATACCTATGTTAAACCTTACCATGTTCAGACAGTTGATGTTGACGGTGTCGCTTTCAAAATAGGCTTCATCGGAATCGCAACACCTGAAACAAAATTTAAAACAGCAGCTGAAAATGTTGTCGGATTTAAGTTCACGGATCCGGTTGCTGCAACAAATAAATGGACAGCTCATCTTAAAGATGTGGAAAAAGTTGATGCAGTAATTGCTCTTACCCATCTTGGTTCATACATGAAAGATGGTGTAGTGACTGGTGAAGCAGCGGATTATGCCAATAAAGTAGATGTTGATGCCATCATTACCGGACATACCCATCAGGTCGTCAACGGTGTCGTTAACGGGATTCCGATCGTTCAGGGTCAGTACAACGCGCGTAGCGTTTCTAAAATCTCCCTGGAATTCACACTTGAAGGAACCGTAAAAACACTTAATAGTGTAAAAGGTAACGTCATTGATATTAAAGCGATAAAAGCTACTCTTAAAGAAGACACAGCAGTGAAGGCAATTGTCGACAGATATTATAAAGATCTAGAAGCAATCCTGGAAGAACCGGTTGGAAAGATCGAATATGATCTTCCACATGATACGAACACCATGCAGGTATCTCCGATGGGCCAGTTTATCGCAAAGACCATGGCAGAACTTGGCGGAACTGAGATTGCAATCGTTAATGGTGGAGGAATCAGAGCGGGCTTTGAAGCCGGAGACATCACCATGGGGGACATGTACACCATTCTTCCATTCGATAATACACTGGTAACACTGAAGGTTACGGGAGCTGAACTGAAAAAACTGATCGAACACGGTATTTTCCCGGCAGACTTCAGACCGGGCCAGTTCTACGGAATTGACGTTTGGTATGACAAAGACGCAGAAGCAGGAAAGAAAATCACTAAGATTCAGCTGCTTGACGGAACTGAAGTCAAGGATGATGGGGTTTATACCGTATCCACGCTGGACTTTCTGCTTACTGGTGGTGACAAGTATGACTTCAGTAAGGCTACTGAAATTTCCGATACCTATCTTCCACTTAGAGATCTGATTGCTGATGCAATCAAAAAAATGGGTACAATTGAATTCACTTATGAAACAAATCTTTTCATCAAACAGAGAGCTGCATTTGACTACTTCTCCATTAATGACTTCCACGGTAACGTGGACAGCTCAGGAAGCAGCAAAAATCCTGGACTTGCAAGAATCCAGACGTTCCTTAAAAATAAGATTGCAGCAAACAAAAATACATACTTCCTGTCTTCTGGAGATCATTTCCAGGGAACAGCAGTCTCAAACCTCACTCACGGTGCTGTCGTCAATGATATCCTTAAGGAAATGAACCTTCTTGCATCTGCAATAGGTAATCATGAATTTGACTGGGGCAGCGATCTTATTCCTCAGTGGGCGAAAGACGGTGAATATTACTTCCTCGCTTCCAATATCGAAGTTCAGGAAGACAAGAAACCTGAAGGCTGGGATAAATATGTCCTTCCTTACATGGTTCAGGAAATCATGGTAAACGGTAAAGCGGTCAAGGTCGGATTCATCGGAATCGCAACACCCGAAACCTCATTCAAGACAGCAGCAGCAAACGTCATCGGATTCAAGTTCACGGATCCAGTTGCTGCGACAAATAAATGGAGCAAGGTACTTATGGAAGAAGAGGGCGTAGATGCCATCATCGCACTGACACACCTTGGTTCATTCCAGAAAGACGGAAAAGTCTCAGGAGAAATTGTAAACTACGCAAATAAGGTGGAAAACATCGATGCGATCTTCACCGGACATACCCACCAGGTCGTTAATGGTGTGGTCAACGGTATTCCGGTCGTACAGGGCGGATACAACGGCAGAAATATCTCTCAGATTACTCTGGATTTCGAAATCAATGATGATGTTGTTAAGCTTCTAAGCGCAACAGGTAAGGTGACGAACCTTACAGATCTCATTCCTTCACTGAAGGAAGATGAGGCCATCAAGGCCATCGTGGACAAGTACTATAAAGATCTGGCGCCGATTCTTGATGAAGTGCTTGGTACACTTAAGAATGACCTTCCTCATGACACAGACACCATGCAGGTTTCACCAATGGGTCAGTTCATCGCCAAATCCCTTAAAGAACTGGGCGGAACACAGATAGCCATCGTCAATGGCGGTGGAATCAGAAGAGGCTTTGAAAAGGGTGAAATCACCATGGGTCTGATGTACGAGCTTCTGCCATTTGACAATACTTTAGTTACACTTAAGGTCACTGGCGCAGAACTGAAAAAGCTCATAGAGCACGGTCTGCATCCTGAAGATTTCAGACCAGGACAGTTCTACGGCATCGAAGTCTGGTACGACAAGAATGCCAAAGCGGGAGAAAGGATCACATCCATGAGACTTCTTGATGGAACACTCATCAAGGATGATCAGTATTACAGTGTTTCTACACTGGACTTCCTCTTAACAGGTGGAGACAATTATGACTTCAGCAAAGCCAAGGAAGTGGTAGACACCTATATTCCAGTAAGAGATCTTATCGCCGATATGATCAGAGAACAGGAAGTAATTTCACACAAGTATGTGGAACATCTTCACCTTGGAAAAGATGAAAGACTGCCTGCAGCCGGTTCAATGGGTGACGGCCTGTACTACGGAATGGGCATGATTTCACTGGTAGCGGCCGGATTCCTTACAGGAAAAGGCAGAAAGAAGATAGCATAAGGTCAGGGTGATCAGACGCATAGTTTTGTTTAAATCATTGCGATGATTCACTCGGCCGAAATAATACATAATGAAGGGACCTGAAGCTGCATAACTGCAGTTTCAGGTCTCTTGTTTTGTCCATGAGGATGCGGGATTTCCATTATATGAAGATTATCTTCTAGTCATCAGTGTAGGAATCAGATAATAGGGTGACAGCGTATATGAATCATGAGTCGATATTTCACATTTGAGACAAGATCTGAACACTTAAGTGGCGTATTTCTCTGCCGATATACAAGATATCACTTAAGAATTATTCTTCAATCACAGTGATTAAACTTAGAGTTTAGGAGGGGCAAGAAATAAGATTTATAAGACTCATATAAAGCAGGAATCGATAAGGCTTAATCGATCAGCATTGAACAAAGCTGTCATTATATTTATACAAAGGAGAAAAATCATTATGAAGTTAAAAAGAAAAATCATTTTAGTCACAAGTTTCATAATCCTTCTTGCTTTAGGTGCACAGGCTGTAATCAGTACGATTTCAACTGAAAAGTCGCTGGAGAAAGTCATAGTCATGCAGCTTCGTGACCAGATCAAGAATCTGGAAAATGAACATGTTTCTGCTGATGAAGTTGTAGACATCACAAAAAATGCGCTGAATGAAAAGAACATTGCACTTGCCATGTCCGTTGCTGAGATGCTTGTTTCGGATCCGGAATATCTGGAAACAGATAAGCTTGTCTTGCTGGCTAAAAGCATCGGTGTGGATGAAATTCATATCACCGATGAGAAGGGGATCCTTCAATGGGGAAATATCCCTGACTTTTTCGGGTTCGACTTCGCAGAGTCTGATCAGACAAAGCCGTTTATGGCACTCTTAAATACGACAGAAGGAAGCCTGGCCCAGGAACCTTCTGAAAGAGGAACAGACGGTACGCTGTTCCAGTACATCGGAGTCTCAAGAATAGATGCTCCGGGTGTAGTCCAGATCGGACTTGAACCAAAAGCGTTTCAGGAACTGCTTAAAAGTCTTGATATTCAGAGCACCATCGCTTCACTGGATATCGGTAACGGGGGTTTTGGCATCATTCTAGATGGGAACAGAACCGTACTTCATGACAGAAATACCGATAACATCGGAAAAAACACATCTGAACTTCCTTGGATCGAGGAGGTGCTGAAGGAGGAGAATGTTCTCCATAAGGTCAGCGCCGAAGGTACGTCTTATTATGCCATGGCGGAAACCGTGGAGGAGAGAACCTATCTTGTCACCTATCCAAGAGCTGAAATTATGACCATCACAAGAAATCTTCAGATGAACAACCTCATCACTCTTGTCCTCACCGTTATGATCCTGCTGGCAGTCATTTCATTTGTGATCGGACGATGGGTGACAAGACCCATGGAACTGATGGTAAATGCAATGGAGAAAGTCGGAGGAGGAGATTTCACCGCTGAAATCACCTATGAGTCCAGAGATGAAATCGGGACTACAAGTAAGCAGTTCATGCTGATGGCCGAAAACATCCGAAAACTCATCAGAGGAACCGTCACAAGCTTCGATTCCGTAACCCGGGCTTCAGATAAAGTCATGAACAACGTGGATGGGCTTCTATCCTCCAGTATGGAAGTGACAAAAGCAGTGGAAGAAATCGCCCAGGGTGCAACAGAGACAGCCACCGGAGTCAATGAACGCCTAAGTGCGGGACAGGACCTTGGGGAGAGCATCCAGAAAATTTCAGGAAGGCTTACAGAGGCCAAAGGGATTTCTGAGGATATGGTTCATGCAAACAGAAACGGAAGAGCAAAGATACAGATTCTTCAGGAAGTGTTCAAGAAGACTGTGGTCAATACCGGAGAGGTAGCTGAAAACGTAACTGCATTAAGCGGCAGTTCCAAGTCCATAGAGAATATCCTCGGAACCATCAAAGGTATTGCCGACCAGACCAATCTGCTGGCATTAAATGCGTCCATTGAAGCGGCAAGAGCCGGTGAAGCCGGACGAGGATTTTCAGTGGTCGCTGATGAAATCAGAAAACTTGCAGAGCAGTCTGCGTTGTCGGCAGAAGAAATCAGCATCATCATCAAGAACATCGTCTCGGTAGTTTCTGTGACAACAAAGACGGTATCAGAAACGCAGCAGTCCGTAGATTCTGCAGATGGAAGCCTTCAGGAGACCGTAAAGGTCTTTGATGAGGTGGATCAGAAGGTCCATGCGCTGGAATCCATCCTGACAACCTTTATCGATGAGACAAGGACCATTGATACTTTGAAAAATGAACTCATCATTTCCCTGGAATCCATGGCGGCAGTCAGCGAGGAAGCTGCAGCCTCCACAGAGGAGATCAGTGCGTCATCTGAGGAGCAGTATGCCAGCATCAATGAGATCGGTCAGGAAATGGATGAACTGAACCGCGAAATCGCGAAGATTCAGGAAGAGCTCGCTAGACTCAAGGCGTAGAGAAAATGATATGGGATGGGCGATCATACCCCATCCTCAAAAGGCTTAGAATTACCGGAATCCTAATATCTTCAGGGATTTAGCTGGTTTCGGGAAATGAAGGGCAATAAAAGAAGCCTCCATAAGGAGAATAAGAATCGGTACAAAGAGAATGCGGTATCATGCCAGATTGATCAGACACAGAGTTAAAGCTGAAAACTTACAATGATTCACTCGGCCTGAAATCAATTCCTTAAAAGAGACCTGAAGTCACTTCTAATCATTGTGACTTCAGGTCTCTTATCTTTGAACTGGTTATCAGTCAGCTATTTCTTCTCTCTTCCTTCATAGAGTCTCATTAAAAGGTCCTCAGTGCCCGTAAGAAGAGTTCTCAGCTGAGGAAGGTCTACTTTATCAGGTAGAGTGAAACTCTCTATGAGCGTGTTCCTTGCGCCCATAAAGACCCTTCCGTTATAGAAGGTGCTTAAGTGCTCTTCTTCGTTGAGCGCTTTAAGAATCGAGATGGAACCGGAAGAAAGGGCTGGTGCGATATAGGGCTTGAATCCGGTCTCTCTTACTCTGAAGTTTTCCCGTTCAGTAAGTGCTGTCAGGTCTTCTGAAATTTCTACATCATAGTTTTTCAGTGAGTTTATGACAATAAGGCCTTTCCCGTGCGGGCCGAAGGTCCTCAGGTCTTCATGGAAGATGCCCCTCTCTTTTGCGATGAACCTCGCTCTGGCTTCCATGACGCCAAGCCCGAATCCTCGAATTCTATGGCTTGCAATCCCGCCTTCGTCCATGAGATTCATGCAAAGAAGATCCACCGGGTCCGACACGATGAAATAGTAGCCTTTAAATCCGCTTTCTTCCGCTTTCTTTGCATAATCCAGCAGTACTCTTCTGTTTTTCTCAAACTGTACAAGCCTGACATCCGTAAGAGATGTGCCTACCGGAGGAATGAAGATGGATACCGTGAAGACCAGTACATCCGTGTCGAAGATCTCGTCTATTCCAGCTTCAACAACGGGAGGAAGATCGCTTCCATCACTGATTTCATTGATTTCGAGGTAGTAGCGTCTTCTCTTTTTCTCATCAAGATCGAAGATCCTGATTTCCTTCAGGATATCTCGTCCTAGAAGCCTCAGTCCCATGAGAAGGGTCCCGCCCACATCGCCGAGGCCAAGGATGGATAGAGTGTAGGGTTTCTTTTTCTTCATGAGCTCACTGATCCATGAGCAGTCGCTTTCGTGGATAAGATGGACGTCGAAGCCAAGAGGATTTTTGCTTGTTAATAGGAGATCGGCTCCGCTCTCTTCAAGCACTTCCTCCAGTGTACTTGCGATAAATCTGGAGGGGAAAGTCTCGTCTTCAAGAACCATAAAAACGGGACTCTTAGAATAGACGAGGCTGTCCATCTGTGAGAGGAGATCTTCCCGCTCATCGGTCGATAGAATAAGAGCATTGATCCGCTCTTTAAGTTCATCTGGAAGATCATTCAGAAAATCAGTGATCTGAAGAGTGCCTTCCGTTCTTTTTATTTCGATATAGGCGAGGATTTCATGCTTTCTTAGTATGCTTGTCATGTGCTGTCTCCTTAAAGTATCAGTTTTTCCAGTCGTTTCAGTTCTTCGAGATCTGAGCTCAGATAATAGGTCGGTGCCTTATACAGGTCATATTTCAGATCTCTTCCTTTGTCGGGCACTCTTGGCATGGTGAAGACCTGTCCCAGAGAAGACAAGGTGAGCTTTCTCTCATACACCCTGTGGAATTCCTCTTCAATCACCGTCAGAATCATCATGGCATTTTCAATGGAGATCCTGGAGAGGTCATAGACCTTTTTGGCGCCTGCATCCATGATGAAAGTGGGGGTCGTGTAGGGGAGAATAAGATTGATGGACTCGATCAGATTACGCTTGGGGAATTCTCCACGCCACAGCGCATCTCCGCCCATGAAGGGATAAAGATCCTTTTCGTTGAACCAGGCTTTCAGCCGTGGGATGTAGTATACACCATCTACCTGATATTCCTTGCCGGACATCATGTCCATTCCCTTGGCGGAAAGGATTCCTGTTATGATCTTCCTGACTTCGATGTTCTGTGTTTTAAATAGAGGACTCAGCGCATTCATGCGATAGCCCTTATGAAGTATTGTGTCTACAAGGATGACCGGTCTCTTGAAGGAGGAGAGGGTCTTCACCTGATTTTCAAGGCTCAGATAGAACGGCACTTCCTTGATGGCAAAGCCTTTCATATCGGAACTGAAATACTTCTCTGTGTGAAGGGACTTTGTTACGGTGTTCGGAACCACCGAGCGGTCCAGAACGTCTCCGTAAGGCACGCACATATATTTACCGAGAACTCTTGGCCTCTGCTCTTCCATGGATACCTCGTTCTCCAGACAGACAAGGCTTATGATGCCCTGCTGCAGCATGAGCGGTTCAAAGGGAAGAATGAGATTGCCGGGATAAAGCTCCCCGATGGCTTTCATCAGGTTTTCTCTTGTGCTCTGGATGACACTTCTCACCCTCTGGTGATTTCTGAACGGATCCTTGAGAATATTCTCCATATCAAGGTTCAGAGCAATCGGTGTGCTCATATCCGTATAGTATATGGATTCATGATAGTCCAGGGTTTTGAAGTTATACAGACCAAGGAGCGAGATGAATTTCTCGTCTTTCAGGGTCTTGTTTCTGGGGATGAAGAGGGCACATTCGTAGTCCCTTGAAACCCCGAAGGACAGCGTTTCCGTCAGTAGTATCTGATGATAGTTTCTCAGACGATCCGGTGACGATACATAGAGTCCATCAAGAACCATGATTCTTCCAAGGTTGAGCTCACGCACCTTATCCGCAAAGAGCGAGGATTTCACTTCATGCAGAAGGTTTTCGCTTCTTGCCCAGTGGAAGATGCTCATGCCTATGGGCTTTCCGCTTGTCCTGTCTACCAGTGCCAGTACTCTTCCAGATGGCTTCTGGAAGGTATCTCTCACAAATCGTGTGATGACGCTTCTGTTTGTAGGGAAGAGCGTATCAATCACCTGAATGAGCATAGGGTCAAGTTCTCTATAGATATGCTTCTCTAAAAATGTCAGGCTGACCTGGGATTTGTCTACTGGAACCTTCTGATAGAATCCGTTGAGATAGATGTAATTCTGAGCCATGGGATCGATGAGGGTGGAGATGTCTCTGTTTTCATCGATATTGGTTCTGATCTTCGTTGAACTGACTTCTTTGAGGTCTTTAGGCAGATCCATGAAGACCACATGGCTCAAGGTGCTCTCGATGGTCTTTCTGGCACTCTTTATTCGCGTACGGTCAAAAACCAGATGATTGATCTGATGGATGGAATGCTCTGTAGGGCTCTGCTTATAGCTTGAAGCGTTCAGGATCACATCGCTTCCGCAGACCATGAAGACAAGTTCATTGAAGATGTTCTTCAGTTTCAGAAGATCGTTCTCGTTTGAGATGTTTACAGGGATATCTTCAGGGAATAGGTAGAGTCCAAGCTCCCCGGCAGTGCTCATCTCAAGGATTCTTCTCCTGACGTTGTTCGGCAGTGTTTTCTTTGACCAGGAGAACTCGTCTATGGACAGGTAGACTTCGTAGCCTTTGTCCCGGATGAGCTTTGCTATGGCCAGGTGTGACAGGGTAAACGGATCGAAGGTGCCGGGGAAGAATGCGTACTTCTCGGCACTTCTATGGGTAAACACTTCATTTTCATGAAGGTAGTCGCTCATAAAACGGTAGATGTTGTTTAAGCCGACGCTCTGACAGAGGAAAAGAAGATTTCCGGTTTCGTTGGTCAGAAGCGTGATGAGCTTTTTGTTGATATAGAGGAAGATGTTGTTCTTGCGCTCGAGGGTCAGAACATCCGAGGCGAAAATCACTTTTCCGATGGTTGTGAATGCTGCTCTGACCGTCAGATTTTCATAGTCGGCCAGCCCGAACAGAAGGACACTGAGCATGCTCTTGATCCTCTCTGTCTTCTCCTCTTCCTTAAGTTCTGTGCCCCTCATACCGAACTGGATAAAGGACTCAAGGGTTGTGCCCAGAGTCTTGATGACCAGAGTCTTTACTGAGGGATTGGCTGTTTTCACCTTGATGAGCAGATCGTCGATGATTTCGTCGAACTCTTTGAGTTCAAGATGAAGGAGAACCTTACCTAAAGGCTTCGGAATATACTCCGTAAATCGGTGACCTTCAATTTCCAGTGCGCGCAGGAGCTCGACGGCAACCTCATTCTTTTCATAGGAAGAAAGCATCCTCATCAGTGTAAGAAGGGCGTTGCCTGCTGTTCTTCTTACGGATTCGATGGCAGACACCTTAAGCAGATTACACAGGTGAAGGGCGGTATTAATAGGAGAAATGAGTTCACCATCTAGAGTGTAGAACACCAGAAGCCTGATGCTGTTTCTCTTCACGATCCAGTGAGTGGCTGTCTTCAGGTTGTTCAGAAACACTTCTTCCATTTCTTCTTTTCTGGTTTTCAGATTTTCTTCAAGGGCTTCTCTCCTCTGGTCCATACCGAACTGTCCGCACATCTTCATATAGAGGAAGACTTCTGTGATGTCGGTCTTTTTGGATACCTTTTTGATACGCTCTTTGAGGTAAAGGACAAAATCGTCTGTAAAATGGCTTTCGCTGTAGCTTGTGGTGATGAGTTCAAGCACCGCAATTCTCTGTACAAGGCTGCCTTCAAAGATGGTCCTGTAGAATTTCTCTTTAAGGGTTCTTTCGAAGGGAATATATTTTATGGCTTCAGTGAGAAAGATATTCGTCTCCTGTCTCTTGGGGCTGATGTCCACATAGTATTTTTCAAGAATATCTGTGTACTCTCCCTTTCTTGCTTCGGGAAGCTTCTCAAAGAGCGACTTCACCATAGTGGCGAAGGAATACCCGAGATGGGTCTTATGGCTGTCGATGACCTTATGACCTGGATAGAGAATCTTCTTTACGGTTTCCTCGAGAAGCCTCATCCCGGAAATATTGGATGACGGTGCCACTTCCTCAAGGGGAAGCTCCTTTCTGTAATCCTCATCGAAGATTCCTATGATTGCGCCGAGCATTTCTGCGCTATGATACCTTATATCATCTTCTGGATGGATCAGGCATTCCATAAGAAAGCCGATTACCTGAAGTTTCTGCCCCTGGGTGAGATAGGTGGAGTATTCTTCGAAAATACGGATATATTCTCTGAGGTCTCTCCAGTCCCTTAAGGATCGAGCTTCTTCAAGCAATGTGTCCATGCTGTATTCGTTTCTCAGAAGGTTCATGACCTTGATGTTGTGATCGATGGCATGATACTTAAGACGACTGATGATTTCATCGCCGAAGCAGATGGCAGGTTTTTTGAGGCTTCGGATGTTTTTACGGGTATCAATGATTTTCCTGTTCTCTTCTTTAGTGGAGACGCGAACTTCTACACCGAGGCTTGAAAGATAGTCTTCAAAGTCTCTCAGTTTCGCATAGACCCTCTCATATCGTCTTTTCTTTGATTCATCCACATTATCGAGCTTTTCCAGGATGACATCGAAGGACTCATCTAAAGGATAGATGAACATCTCATCCTTACCGTCCACAAGCCTGTTTTTTACCCTGAAATCGGAGTAGATGAGAACAAGCGCTTCAAGAGAAAGATTTTCAAGTTCAAGATCCCAGGTGCTGTGATTGACCGCGATGTTACGGATATAGTCGATTCCATGTTTTTTGAACCAGATATCCGAGTAATAGTAATGAAGATAAGGGACTCTTCTCATTTCTGAGAGCTTTACGCCATATTTTCCGATATCATGACCGGCAAGCGCTCCTGAGACTCGTCCAAGGTCAATGGGCAGTCCAAGATTTTTGAGCTGTCTTGCGATGAACATGCCCACATGATGCACACCCGCTACATGGTCAAGAGTATTGAAGCCCTTAAGATCTCGGGACATCTTGAAAAGGGCATAGATATGATCCTCTCTGAAGGCTTTCATGAAACGCCTGTATTCATCATCCTCCAGTTCTTCCAGTTCCTTTTTCGTGAGAAACTGAAAGCTGTGGGTGACGTAGAACTCGTCGCTTCCCGACACTTCCTCATTCCTCAGCATCACTTCATAGATATTGATGAAGATGTCCATGAAATCCAGCTCATCCTTGGTGAACTTCCGATCTCTTGCATCCTCATCCACCTTCATGATGAGATAGTCATAAATCATGTCAAGATCCACACGAGCAAAATCACCAAGGGGTGAGAATGAATCTTTTACAAGAGAAAACAGACTCTGTGCGCTGTAATCTCTTTTTTCCAGCAGCTTTCCTATAGAAAGAGAAAAGTGTTTTTCTCCTGCAATGCCCAGAATATCTTTTTTCGAGAATCTGATTTTCTTCAGAAAACCAGAAAGGGCAAGCGATTTTCTGATGCTTGTCATTACACTTAGTCCTAAAACCTGTGACAAAATAATCCCCCCAATCTTAATCTAACTAAATTATATTATGTTTATGGGGAATACTCTACTAAAGATTGGTACCGTTTATATTCGAGATCAGCAGGTTGATGTCCGAACTGTTTCAGAATGAATAGAAAGGGTGCCTGTAAAGCTGTCACCATAACACAGTAGGGTAAGTTCAATTTAAAATAAAAATCTTTCGGTGTTCACAGATTGTTTTAAAACAATTTGTTTGAATGCGTGATATAATGACTTATGTAATAATCATTATCCATTGAAAATGACAGATAATGAGATTTAAATGTAATTATGAGGTGTTGACTTCAACCTCAAACAGATACTTTACATTGCAAAATATTAACAATACTCGATAATAATAGGGGCTATTCGGAGTTCATGGAATGATGAGTGAAGAGAAGCTGATGCCTAAGGAGGAATTTATCTGAAAAAAAGTAGGATACTCGCAGGATTTTGTGGAATCATGGGTGCTTTTTTCTCGCTGTACTTTCTTTTTACTGCTCCAGCTGGGGTAAATTTGTGGTATCATTCGTTAACTACTCAGCTGCTCGTCAGTGGCGGAACAGTGCTCCTCATCTCAGAAAAAATGAGACCGACCTATTATGCCGCTGGAGCGTTTCTCATTTCCCTTATTCTCATCGTACTGCAGACCAACAGTCGTCTGAAGTATAATGTCGGTTCTTATGATCGAAGCAGTAACTTTATTTTTCTTATGTTCATCGGTGTGGGCTTTATCGCTTTTATTTTCAGCTTCATCAGTATTATGGAGGAAAAATACAAGAATGAAAACCTGTATAAGCGGATTGATTGAATTCATATCCGGGATGATCTGACATTTCATAAAGTGACCTTCCGCCTTTTTAAAAGGCGGTTTTTATTTTGCTTCAAAACAGAGTTTTCAAATTATTGACTTTAGCTCTGATTTTAATACCGTTTTAATTCTGGACGGTTATAGTTTAGAAAAAAGGAAGGAGGGACACCATGGGACCATATAGAAATGGAAAAGGTTCGAATCAGACAGCAAAAATCATAGCGCTTATACTTTTTACTGTGTTTTTAGGACCAGTCGTCATAAGTATACTGGGTTCTCTGGTCGTCGGGCTGTTCGCGGCTGCACTGCTGCTTCTCGTAATAGCCCTTGTTCTTCTTTCATCTCCAATCCTGATTATGGCATTCCCGGCATCTGCGGGATTCAATATCCCCATGCTTGCACTGTTCTTTTTCGGGATTGCGGTTCTTGCCATATTTGTACTGGTTACTGCTGTAGTCGTGCGAATCGTGAAAAGAATCATCATCGGACTCTGGAAGGGACTTAGAAGAATACTCGAATAATTAAATCATCCGGGAGGAAAATAAAATGAGCGGTTTTAGAAAAGTGGTCATCACGACTCTTGTGATTGCATCCGTTGCAGTGGGCATCGGGGCATACATCATTTATGAGTCAGGATTAGGTGCCGGAGAAATTGCAGACAATTTCAGAAGGCTGTTTAATGAAAACAACATAAACATCAATCTCGGTACGGGGGTGGATGTATCAGAAGAAAGTACCTATCAGCTCGAGGGTAAAAAGAACATCAGTCTAGAGACTCCAGTCGGGGATCTTACTGTAACAGGCTATGACGGGGACGAAATCATGTTTACTCTTGAAGGAAAAGTGCCTGAAAAGTATCTTGACAGATATCTCACAATCGAGGAGTCAGGCGATGAACTGGCCATATACCTTTATAAGGACATCAATGGACTGAAATTCTCCATGGGTGGAGATTACGATCTTGATATGGAACTCATGATCCCTACGGAATATCTTGGGGATGTGGAGTTCGAGAATGTATCAGGAGAAATCACGATCGATGGCATCAATGCCAAAGAAGTGGATGTGGACAATATATCAGGCGACATCATTCTGGAAAACGGGAAGCATGAGAAGATCGAGTTTGCGACCATCTCCGGACAGTTCCTCAGCTACAGTGAAGTGAATCATCTTGAAGGAGACAGCATCTCCGGAAAGATCACGGCAACAGGAGTAAAAGACAGCTTTGCACTTGAGTCTGTTTCCGGCAGCATAGACATCACCGCACTTGCACTGAAAGCTGATTCGGAAATCGAGACCATCTCTGGTGCGGTTTCTGTAGAGTTTGAAGAGACACAGGAACCTCAGTATAATCTCTCCAGTGTCAGCGGAAGCATTTCTGTTGAGGATGAAGACGGAGTCAATCAATCTTCACAATCCATGAAGAAAAGCGGAGGCAATGGCCCAAACCTAGAAGTATCAACGGTTTCAGGACGAATCAGCATCAAATATTAGCAAGTTGTACAAAAAGTTTACAATTTGTTCATAGACTTTGTGATAATCTTAATTATAATAAGGGTATAAAGTATAAAAGGGGTGTTGTATATGAAGCCAGTAGTTGATCAGGATCTTTGCATCGGATGCGGAGTTTGTCCAAGCGTTGCACCATCAATATTCGATATGAATGATGATGGAAAGGCATATCCAATGGTGGACGAAGTTCCAGCAGGAGACGAAGACGTTGCTGAGGAAGCTGTAGAAAGCTGCCCAGTAGCTGCAATCACATTAGAATAAAAATGTGTATTTAAAGAGACCTTAGGGTCTCTTTTATTCTGCCTCGAAATAGTGTATATTTGTTATATATTTCGCTTCATGGAGGAAATCATGGAATTATTCGGCAGAAATCAGCTGTTCAAGCTTATGCTTATATCCATTGTACTGTACCCTCTGGTTCCAGGAAAATATACCCCTTATGTGGGGATATTCATGGGCCTTTATTTTGTTGTGCATCTATATGTAGACAAGGATGCCTATCAGAAGCTAAGAAGAGGCAGAAGGCATAATAAGCTGGCGTATGGCCTGTCCACTTTTCTGTTCCTTATTCTTCAGGTCGTAACCATCACCTATTCCATAAACCCCCTGTCCACACTCAAGGGTATCATGATCTACGGGTCGGCGTTTATTCTGTTTTTTATACTGAAATATGAACTGAACAGACCGAACTTCATCATTCCGCTAGTCAGGGCTTATTTTCTTTCAGGTCTTCTTGTAGGCCTGTATCATGTGGGACAGGTGGTATATGATGAAATCATAAGGGGCATTCCTTTTGATCCGCTGACCAATGTATCCTTCATGGAAAACGCACCGCTCCTTGCCTACTTCATGCTGATTCCGCTGTTTCCGGCTCTCGGGCTTTATATCTATAAGGATGAAAATCATGAGTCCAGGTTTTACCTTTTTGTGCTGAGCGTTGCACTCATTTCAGTATTCATGACAGGATCAAGGATTGCAGTCATCTGCGTGTTCCTGGGCCTTGGTATGCTGTCTTTCCTGTATTCTTTGAAGTTCCTCATCGCACTGATACCAACTGGCCTTTTCATAGTGCTCATTCCGGTCTTCTCGAAAAGACATGGCCAGTTTTTTGCGCTGAGCGGTGAAATGAGCAGACTGTCCTTCTACATTCAGGTGGTGAAGGAGAATCTAAGCACAATCTTTTTCGGCAAGGGCTTCAACACCTTCGATGAAACCTTTGGACGGTTTATGATCGGAAGATCGGAGCTTCTCAATCTGGAACTGGTGAATAAGCCCTACAATGCAGTGATTCAGGTGGTCATGGAAATGGGCATCATCGGTCTTGTACTCGGAGCACTCATCATCATCTTCAAGATGAGAGGGATTCTTCAGTATTCGAAATCGGTGAAAGTTCAGCCGGTACTGAAGGTCATGTATGTAGGTGTACTCGTATCCATGACTGTTCTGATTCTTGTGGGGATCATGGACAGCTATCTTGTGGATGCCAAAATTGTCTATTCCATAACCATCCTCATGGGTATTCTCCATGGTGATGCCAAGTGGAAGGGTATAACGAAAATATAGCATTCGCCTAAGCCGAGCATGTAATTTTATCAGTTAAAAAAGAACACAAATCAAAAAGAGCGTTTCTTCAATATGCTGAAGGAACGCTCTCATCTATTTCGGCTGGCTTTTCAGCCGATGCTTAAACCTTAACTATTCTTTGGATTCTTTGTGCAGACTGAAAAGTCTTAAGGCCTGGCTCAGTACTTTCTCACCGTCCATATACCCGTAATCTCTGGTGGAGATGACCTCCAGCGGCACATTGTGGCGATCACATTCTTCCTTGATTTCATTAAGGGCGTGTTTCACCTGAGGGCCGATAAGGACTACATCTGCGTCTTTGATGTATTTCTTCATGAGCGATTCAGGATAGGACTGGACATTGATTTCGATGTCTTTTCCTTCTGCCGCATTTTCCATTTTTCTGATGAGCAGGTTGGTGGATAAACCTGTGGAACAGAAAAGAACAATTTTAATCATTATGAATGACCTCCTCACTGATTGTACGATATCTTGACCTGATTCCATTTTACCATAGACATGAGGGACAAACATGGAACAAGGCAGGAAATGCAGATAAAATTATCAGTTTCTTCACGGTTATTGGATTTCATCAAATAAAATTGTATAAAATATAATTTAATGATATAATGAATCTAAGTGGATGTTCTCCACGTAAATGCATAAAGAAAGTGAGTGAATATATTGAAGGTAGAAATATGGTCCGACATTGTCTGTCCTTTCTGCTATATCGGAAAGCACACTTTTTCAGAGTTTCTGAAAGAACTTCCTGAAGGAGAAGACATAGAAGTCATCAATAGAAGTTATGAACTTAATCCTATGGCAAGCAGAACAGAATCCGAGAACTCCGTCAGATCACTGGCAGACAAATACGGGTTCAGTCTTGAAGAGGCAAAACAGAGAATGGAAGGCGTTCAGATGATGGCGGAGAGAAATGGTCTGGAAATGAACATTTTCGAAACCAGAGGTGCGAACACCCATGACCTGCACAGACTGATCCATCTGGCCAGAGAAAAAGGCAGAGAAGAAGAAATGATCGAAGCTTTGTTTAAAGCTCATTTTGTGAAGGGACTCAGTCTGAATGACAGAGATTCAATCACATCGGCAGCCGTGGAAGCCGGGATTGATGAAAAGGAGACTGCAGAACTTCTTGATTCGGAACAGCACCATGACAGCGTGGTTTCAGACCGTAAAAAAGCGGAAGCTTTAGGAATCCGTGGTGTACCGCACTTCCTTTTTGACGGGAAATATGCGGTCAGCGGTGCACAGCCCAAGGAAGCGTTCCAGAATATCTACAGCAAGGCAAGACAGAAACAGCAAAGAACAGAAAGAAAGACAGAATAGGAGAATAGATAGAAAACATGAGTGCAAATATATTTTTAGAAGCAGTAGCAAAGAGAAGGTCCTACTATGGACTGGATAAGACGGAAATCGTAAGCCGTGAACGCATAGAAGAAATCGTAGGCACATCAACTCTTCATGCACCATCAGCCATGAATGCGCAGAGTGCAAGAGTTGTGGTTCTTTTTGGAGAGCAGCATGACAAACTTTGGGATATCGTACGCGATACTTTGAAGAAGGTTGTTCCGACAGAGGATTTTGCAAGAACAGAGGAAAAGCTTTCCTCCTTCAAGGCAGGTTATGGAACTGTGCTTTTCTATGAAGATACAAAAGTGATCAGAAAGCTTGAAGAGGATTTTGCTCTATACAAGGAGAACTTCGTTCCCTGGGCATATCAGGGAAACGGCATCCTTCAGTTTATTGTATGGACTGCCCTCGAAAATGAAGGTCTTGGTGCATCACTTCAGCATTACAATCCGCTCATTGATGATGAGGTGGCTGAAACATTCGGAATCAGCAAGGATTATAAGCTCATCGGACAGCTGGTATTCGGTAATCCGATAGGTGAAGCGAGCGAAAAGAAGAATATTCCACTATCCAAAAGACTGAAAGTGATCGGATAGGCATCCAGTCATATTCATAGAAGAAGGAAAGAACCCTTAAGACGATTGTGTCCTACGGGTTCTTTCCTTTCTTTCGGGATTATTTGAAGATGCTTCTGGTTTCCATAAGAAGATCAGCGGTTTCTCCCTTTGTAACGGAGAGAAGATCCTTTGATGGAACCTCCACCTGATAACCTCTTTTGCCGGCTGAAACGATGATCTTTTCAAAGCTCAGGGCTTTCTGGTCAAAGAAGGTACGGTAGAGTTTCTTCATGCCTACTGGGCTGCATCCGCCTTTTTCATATCCTGCGATTTTCATAAGGTCATTCTGATCAATGAGGGAAATGCTCTTTTCATCTGCCGCTTTCGCCGCCTTCTTCAAATCCAGTTCTTCAATGATCTGCAGACAGAAAATATAGTGATTTCCGCTGTTGCCTACGGTCACGATGGTTTTGAAGATTCTTTCCACTTCCTTACCGGTCTCCTTGGCAATGAATTCCGGTGTGATCGGATTCTGTTTCAGATTGAAGGAAAGAAGTTCATAGCTTATGGCCGCTTCATCCAGAAGCCTCATGGCGTTGGTTTTGACTTTTTTCATATCTACCTCCATAAACGGTGTTTAGATGCATTTTATCACTCTGTGGATTAATTGACAATTTATAATTTTATTCAGTCAGATCAGTTTAGTGGAAGTAAACTTCATGTTTGCATTTTATTTGTATTTCAAAATAAACGGGTAGTCAGAATCAGAATAGATGGATCGGCTCTAGCGATGTAAACGTGTGATATCAACGATCACCGCATCTCGTTTTCTGTGATTTCAATTTCTTGGGAATTTCGTGCAAATTGGATTGATTTTGAAATTTCTTTTCTATATAATGATTGAAGTAGTTTAATTAAGGTAAACAAAAAGTTTAGCGTTTATAAAAAATAGAAAAAACGGGAGGTCGTTATGCAGATCGGTGAGAAAATCAAAAACCTGAGAATAAAGAATGCACTGACGCAGGAAGAACTGGCTAATCGCTGTGAACTGACTAAAGGGTTCATTTCGCAGCTTGAGAGAGATCTGACTTCGCCGTCCATTGCCACCCTTGTGGATATTCTTGAGGGCCTTGGTACCAACTTGAAGGACTTCTTTAATGAGACCACTGATGAAAAGATTGTATTCAGTAAGGAGGATGCTTTCGAAAAAGAGAATGATGAGCACAAGAACATCATAAACTGGATAATACCCAATGCGCAGAAAAACGCAATGGAACCTATTCATGTGGAGATCGCTCCCGGTGGAAGAACCAAAGAGATGCCTCCCCATGAAGGTGAGGAATTCGGATATGTGTTGAGCGGAAGCATCATACTTCATCTGGGCATAGAAAAGCATAAAGTCAGAAAGGGTGAAAGCTTTTACCTGAAGCCGGGTATGGGTCACTACCTTTCCAATGAAGGAAAAATTTCAGCAAGCGTGATCTGGGTGAGCACGCCACCCATATTCTAGAAAGGGGACAAAACAGCATGACAAGCAACATCATGATCGACCTTAAAAACATATCAAAAAGCTTCGGTAAGACATCCGTTCTGGAGAATATGAATCTCTATATCAGAGAGAATGAATTTCTTACCCTTCTTGGACCTTCAGGATGCGGAAAAACCACAACCCTCAGAATCATCGCAGGATTTGAGACACCTACGGAAGGGAATGTCATTTTTGCAGGAAAGGACATCACAGATGTCCCTCCTTATGAAAGGCAGGTCAATACCGTTTTTCAGAAATATGCGCTTTTTCCCCATCTGGATGTGTATGAAAATATCGCTTTCGGACTGAAGATCAAGAAGATGGACAAAGCAGAGATCAAAGCAAAAGTGACTGATGTACTGAAGCTGGTCAATCTTTCGGGTTTTGAAAAAAGAGGAGTGGAATCACTTTCAGGCGGCCAGCAGCAGAGAATCGCGATAGCCAGAGCTCTGGTCAATGAACCGAAGGTGCTGCTTCTGGATGAACCCCTTGGAGCTCTTGATCTTAAACTGAGAAAGGAAATGCAGATCGAGCTGAAAAATATCCAGAAAAGAGTAGGCATTACATTCATCTATGTTACCCATGATCAGGAAGAAGCGCTCACCATGAGTGATACCATCGTGGTCATGAATGAAGGCCTTATTCAGCAGATCGGAACACCTGTTGATATCTATAATGAACCCAAGAATGCCTTTGTGGCAAAGTTCATCGGAGAATCGAATATTCTTCCGGGAATCATGCATGAGGATTACCTTGTGGAGTTCCAGGGGGTTCAGTTTCCCTGCGTCGACAAGGGGTTCACTCATGATGAACCTGTAGAAGTGGTCATCAGACCCGAAGACATCATCATGACCGATGCGAAAGAGGCTCAGCTCAGAGGGCTCGTTGAGGAAGTGACCTTCAAAGGTGTGCATTATGAGATGGTCGTGGATGTAAAGGGCTTCAAGTATCTCATTCAGAGTACAGCAATGGCTCCCCAGGGAGAAACAATCGGGATGAAGATTCTTCCTGATTCGATTCACATCATGAAAAGAGGTGAGGCGTCTTGAAAATGAAGAAGGTCGCCTATCCATATGTTCTGTGGATGGTCATCTTTATCCTTGTACCGCTCTTCCTTGTGGTCTATTTTGCATTTACCACAGGGGACAGCAGGAACTATGATACCTTCAGATTCAGCCTGGACAATTTCAGACGGTTTCTCTCAC
The DNA here is from genome assembly GCF_032054185.1 of Proteiniclasticum sp. Lineage (NCBI taxonomy): Bacteria > Bacillati > Bacillota > Clostridia > Eubacteriales > Clostridiaceae > Proteiniclasticum > Proteiniclasticum sp. The sequence continues at coordinate 99,855 of NZ_DAMBTF010000001.1, read as the reverse complement.
CCATCTATCTTGAGGTGATGACAAGATCGCTTCTTTTGTCCGTGATTTCAACACTCATCTGCTTTCTGCTTGGCTATCCCATTGCCTATATCATTGCAAGCAAGAGAAGCGCGAAGACAAGGAACAATATGATTCTTCTTTTCGTTATTCCCATGTGGATGAATTTTCTCCTGAGGACGTATGCCTGGCTTACGATCCTTGGTAAAAACGGAATCATCAATTCATTTTTGAACTTTCTTGGATTTGAATCCCTGGAACTTCTCTACAACAACGGTTCGGTTATTCTTGGCATGGTCTATAATTTTCTGCCTTTTATGGTCCTGCCCATCTATTCTGTTCTGGTCAAAATGGACGGTAAGCTCATTGAAGCGGCAGAGGACCTGGGTGCCAGCAAAGGGACGATTTTCAGAAGAGTGATCTTTCCCTTAAGTCTTCCTGGCGTGATGACCGGATTCACCATGGTGTTTACACCTGCGGTTTCCACATTCATCATCTCAAACCTTCTTGGTGGAAATAAAACAACGCTCATCGGTAATGTCATCGAGCAGCAGTTCATCTACACGGGGGACTGGCATTTCGGTTCAACCATGTCCATCATTCTCATGGGCATCATTCTGCTTGTCATGGCGATCTCCAATAAGAGCGGTGGAGATCTGGAAGGAGGAAGAGGCGCATTATGGTAAAAAAGAGCTTTAAAAACATCTATACCGTACTGATTTTTCTTTTCCTTTATGCACCGATCATTATCCTCATTATCTATTCTTTTAATGAGTCCAAATCAAGAGGTGCATTTACCGGATTTACCCTGAAGTGGTATCAGGATCTGTTCTCCAATCGTGAAGTCCTGAAAGCGCTTTCCAATACCATGATCATTGCAGCGGTCACGACTGTTGTGGCGACGACTCTTGGCACACTTGCAGCAATCGGTATCCATTTTTCTAGAAAGGGTCCGTTCAAGCAGTTGGCACTAAATCTCAACTATCTGCCGATTCTTAATCCGGATGTCGTCATCGCTGTATCGCTTATTGCGCTTTACCGGTTCATGGGACTGGATTTCGGTCTTGCCACAGTCCTTCTTTCACACATCACTTTCTGCACACCTTATGTGGTACTTGCGGTTCTTCCAAAACTTAAGCAGATGAATGTACATCTTGCTGAAGCAGCCATGGATCTTGGTGCAAAGCCTCTGTATGCCTTATGGAAAGTGATCATCCCGGAAATCATGCCGGGTATCGTGACAGGTGCGCTTCTGGCATTCACCTTGTCTGTGGATGATTTTGCCATCAGCTTCTTCACCACAGGGCATGGCGTACAGAACCTTTCCATCCTCATCTTTTCTATGGCAAGACGAGGCATCAATCCGGTGATCAACGCGCTGTCCACATTCATGCTTATCGGTTTCTTCATCCTGCTTCTTGTGATCAATAAAATCGGAAGAAAGGACGAGGAAGAATTCAGCGGATAGAAATCAGTTCAATAAAACAGTATAGACCCGGTAAAAAAACGGGTCAGACAGGGAGGAATACCATGAAGAATATGAAGAAAATCATCTCGGCATCACTGATCGGTGCATCACTATTTGCACTTAGCGCCTGCGGAGAAAAGAAAGAGACAATCAATGTCTATAATTTCGGAGACTACATCAATTTCGATGTCCTGGAACAGTTTACGGAAGAGACAGGAATTGAAGTCAACTATGACACCTATGCAAACAACGAAGATATCTACACCAAACTGAAGCAGGGTGGAAGCTCCTACGATGTGGCCTTCTTATCCGACTACACCATCGAAAGAGCAATCAATGAAGACCTCATCGTTCCGCTTGACTGGAACAACATCCCTAACAAGGAAAAGATCGACCCAAGCTTCCAGGATCTGGTCTTCGATCCTGAAAATGCCTACTCAGCACCATACATGTGGGGTACCTTCGGTATTCTCTACAACAAGACTATGGTAAATGAGCCTGTGACTTCATGGGACATTCTCTGGGATGAAAAGTACAAGGACGAAATCCTTATGCTGAACAGCCAGAGAGACACTATCGGTGTATCCCTCCTAAGACTCGGCTACTCCATGAACACAAGGGACATCGGTGAACTGGAAGAAGCGAGAGATGAGCTGATCAAGCAGAAACCTATCGTCTATGCGTATCTTGGTGATGACATCAAGGATGCCCTGATTGCCGAAGAAGCGGCACTGGGCCTTGTCTGGTCAGGAGATGCCATGTATATGATCGAAGAGAATCCGAATCTTGACTATGCCATCCCTGAAGAAGGCACAAACATCTGGTTCGACTCCATGGTCATTCCAAAGAGCGTTTCCAACAAGACGGGTGCAGAAAAGTTCATCAACTTCATGTTAAGACCTGACATCGCCATTCAGAACGTCGACTATATCGGTTATTCTACGCCGATTACTGAAGCGGTGGAAATGCTTCCGGAGGAAATCAGAAACAGTCCGATCGCTTATCCTTCTGATGAAGTGCTGGAGAACACAGAGATCTTCAGAGATCCTTCTGATGTCCTGAGTGTCTACGACAGAATCTGGACCGAAATCACATCATCCAACTAAAAAGAATCAAAGGACCGGAGGGAAACCTCCGGTTTTATTTTGTCCGTAATAATATTATTCTATGTGATCATATGAATCAGGAAAAAGAAAATGCTTCAGAATCGGAACAAAATTCAGATAATCTTTGAGTACGTGCAGGAATTGGGTTATACTATTAAAAAGGAATCTTAAGATATTCAGACAATATTATTTTTCTCGATCTGTTTGGAGGATTTATGAAGAAAATCAATTATCCGCTTCTTATCGGCGGAATCATATTCGTATTTTTCATGACAATGGCTATGTTCCCTGAACTTTTCACCAGTAAGGATCCCATGTTCGAAGATACTCACCGTAATATGGAGGTCATGGTGGATGGTGAAATGAAAGAAGTCTTTACGATGCATCCCATCTGGCCAAGTAAATATAACCTCATGGGATCAGATGTAGCAGGACGTGATATCCATGCAAGGCTTGTGTATGGAACGAGAACCACCTTGAAACTCGGATTCTATATTGCACTTTTCAGGCTTATCCTTGCGCTGCCCGTGGGTATCCTTGCAGGGATCGGGAAGAAATTCTTCAGAATGATGATCCTTTTTTTCAATACCTGGTTCAGTGCAGTGCCGATACTCATCATCTCTTTCATGATCTTTCGAATCAATTTTTTCAGAAGCCTGCAGGTTGAACGATCCATTCTCGTCTATGCACTGATTCTGGCTGTTTTGGGGTGGTCAAGAGCGGCAGGGGTCATCGAGGATACAGTCAGAATGATCATGGATGAAGATTTCATCGAAGGCCAGGTCGCCATCGGAAAAAGCTGGCCGCAGATTGTCAGGCAGAACATCATTCCCCATGTCATTCCCGCAGCACTCTCGACCTTCTTCAAAGAGGCAGGCCAGGGGCTTTTTCTTGTTGCTCAGCTTGCGGTTCTTGGCATATTTGTAGGCTCAACCAGAGAAGTGAGAACCCTTGCGTTTCGTGCAAGCTATGAAATGAGCATCGAACCCGAGTGGGGGTCAATGCTCATGAAGCTTACGACGCAGATGGAGCGCTTTACCGACAACTGGTGGCTGGTGGTCTTCCCGGTTATGACTTTTGCTCTTGCGGTACTGGGCCTTAATCTTCTTGGAGAAGGTCTTCGTATCGAGTTTGCCAAAAGAAACTCACGGTTTGTCAGCAATGTGAGAAAAGCATATTATATTCTGTCCCCAAAAGTCATCTACCTTGAGATCCGGCATTTCAGAAAATACTGGAAGAATATCCTCCTAAGAGCAGGGGCTTTGGCCGTTCTCATTCTCATCGTGTTTGTGCCCCGATATCAGCCGGTCGGAAATTTCAGCCTGGAGAACGCGAAAAATCACCTCATTACCCTCAGCGGTGAAGAATATGATGGACGAGTTTCCGGTTCTGCCGGCGGATATCTGGCAGGTCAGTACATCATCGATACCATGGAAAGCCTGGGATTCATCACCCAGGAGTTTCCCATACAGTATGCCTTTGAAAATCAGATTGAAGGCGATGAAAGAGAGTTCGTCCTGCAGTACGGTACCCCCCTCATCATGAAAGAAGGGAAGATCACCCTGAAGGATGAAAAAGGCAACGTGTTCACGTATCAGCTGCATGAGGACTTTTCCATACTTGAGGTGCCTATGGAAAAGGATTCTCCTGGGACAGAAATCATCAGAACAGGAAAATCGGTGAAACCGGAAGAAGGGGAAGGGGCAAGCGAGAGTAAAGGCCAGATTCCAGTTTTTTACAGCGGAATCAATGAAATTGTTTCAGGCAGCTTTTCCTATCCCGATTTTCCAGGTGATACGGATCATGCAGAATTTCTGATTATTGACGGTCATGAGTCAAGAAGCAATCCCCATTCTTCTTACAGACTGAGCATCCTGCCCTTTGATGAGCTTCGGGATAAACTGGAGGAAGAGTCCTTTGAGGTGACCATAGAATATACTGTACCGGATTATCCCGTAGAGGAAGGAAGATTAATCGAAGCGTGGCTTCTTCCGGAGGGAAAGACAATGAAAGAGCCCGGACAGACGCTCATCATTTCTGTTCCCTATGATGGAACATGGCTGCCTGGGGGCAGAAGCTCCGTGGAGGGGACGACGCCTCTGGCCACGGCACTGGAAACGGCAAGAGCAATTACCGAAGATGGAATGAAATATGAGAAATCGATTCTTTTCCTTTTCCATGACCGTGAATCCGATCTTCTTTCTGGCGGCTTCAGCGACTACTATATGCGACATGCTGAGATTTCAGCGGACGGCGGATATATGTATCTTGAACTGATGGGTTCGGGATTGAAGGGGGATAAGGATGTAGACCTTGTCACGTATTTCGGACAGATGGATAAAGAGCAGTCTTTCAGGAGTCTTCTGAAGATGGAAGGAATTCTCAAGGAGATGAAGGTGCCCTACACAAGATATCAGGGACTCCTGCCAACTGAGGAGACCCTTAAGAGCACACCCGTCTTTAAGATCGCATCCAGACAGCTTCTGAATTTCAGAGCCAATGCCCATCTTGCTGTGGGAATCGGAAAAATCTACCATAATCGCAAAGGAACGAAAGCCGATACCCTGGAAAATCTGAATGAAAAGAAGATGGAAAGTATCGGTCAGATGCTGGTGGATATCATCATAACAAAAGAAAACTTCGGACTGGGAGAGAAATAATTTAGTGACTCTCCTGCAGGAGATTTCATGATTATTATCTTCGAAAGAAATACATGAATCCTATATCCTAAGGTAGGATAAGGAGTATAATATATACCATAAGTTCAATTAGCTTTAAATTTCTCCATTTTTCCTGATAGGAGGATTTTTAGATGAAAAAGACAGCGATAACTCTGGTACTTATGATGACTCTGTCCATGCTCCTCATGGGATGCAAAGCAGGTGATGTTCAGACGGGTACTTATGAGCTGAAAACAGCTGAAGATAGGGTCAGGCCTTTTGTCAGGCTAAGAGATAACGGGGAATTTCTCTTTGTTCACAGCTTTCTCAGCAGCTATCTGAACATAGGTGAATATGAAGTGAAAGGCGGGAAACTCATCCTTGAGACCTCGGATGGGAACTATACCTACAGCTTCAGAATCAGAAAGAATACACTGATCTTCCTGGCAGATGAATCTTCAGAACTTAAGCTCACAGAGGGTGTCGGTGACGGATCTGTTTTTGTGCTGAAACCTGAAATGTGATCGGAGATATTTATCCGCTGACCATGGTGAACTTGTGAGGTGTGGAAATGCTGCAATGTTTATGAACGAATGACAGATGGAGGATATATGGAAGAGATGGAGACAAAAAAGGGATTCAAAATCTACAGCTGGGAGCTTCTGCTTCTTGCTCTGATGCAGTCCGGAGGAATCATATATGGACTCTTTCATTATGACGGATTTCATCAGGTCATTATCCTTATTGCGATTATATACAATACCATAAACTGCTACAAGAATGCCCTGACCAGAGAAGGCTTTGAAGAACAACAGAGGCTATCAGAGATTCAGAAGGCAAGTGCACATGCAAGACTTGGAAAGTTCGCCTTCATGGATGGCAGGTCGCCAATTGTTCTTATCGGTCTCGGCTATCTGACTGCCCTCATTCTTCCGGAGAAACTGAAGTGGATGGCTGTAGCCTTTCTTGTTGCAGCGATTGCTGTGATGATCAGAAGTATCGGAGACAACATCCAGAAGATGGACGAGGAAACGAGACTCGAGTAAGAGAAGAAGGCAGGAAAGAAAACAGAAGAGACTATGCTTGACTGATGCATTGCACTGAACAGAGTAGAATAGTAAGTACATTAAAACACGCTGATGAGAAACTGATCTCTTCAGCGTGTTTTGATTTTTTTATGAGTAACATTTTCGTCTTAGGATTTCTTGACCTCGGTCAGGGCTTCAATTCTTCTCTCCACATTTTCAAGCCACAGATCGATTCCTGAGCGTGTCCAGTCCGTAGGGAAGATCAGCTCTTCGTCTACAAGAGGATGAAGATCAACAATATCCTTATGCTCTGCGCCCTTAACCAGGCAGTTTCCGCAGAGATATTCATTATCCGCGACTTCATAGGAATACTTGATGTGTGGAGTATTGAACCGGTGAAGGACACATCGTTTACCGAACGTGAGCTTCACTTTGCTTCCGTCCTTTATGATGATTTCCATACCTTCCACCCAGCTGTTTTCCAGGGCTTTCTTTTCCGCATCGAAGCTGCACTCCCCAAGGAGTTCCAGTTCACGAAGCTCTTCCAGGAGCTCGGAAATCTTAGGCAGCTCGGTAGTGTTTCCCGAGTCGGCGATGATCTTGGCGAATTTCCAGGGGTAGGTGTTATGGGTAAAGAACTCCGCATCAGAGAGCGGCCATTCCTGTGGGAACATGATGTTTTCTCTGATCTCGTCATATTTCCTGCAGGTTCTGTGACAGGTCAGGCACTGATATCTGTTTTCTCCCACTCTATAGGCATAGGACGTCTGCTTCTCCAGATAGGAATGTCCTGCGCAGATGATGTCCTTTACGAGCTGCACTTCAGTGCCGTCTTCAATTTTCACGGTCACACCTTCGACGAAAGCCTTCTCTATGGCCAGAAGTTCTTCACTGTCATATTCACCTTCGGTGACTTTCTTGTTCACTTTTTTATGGATCGACTTCAGTGATGGCAGTGAGTCGATACTTCTTGATCTTTGTATGATTTCCAGAAACTTATACATGGCTTGGCTCCTTTACGGTTCATAGAACTATTCAGATGAATTTGAACCTCTTATTTTTTCCATTATAACATTTTTATGGGGGAACCCTTCAGGTTATTTTTACAGAAAACAAGTCTGTCAATGCGAGACTCATAAAAATGAATATTCAGCTTTACAATCGTTAATTTTGTAATATAATGGACTTAAGAATTAGTGCAAGCGATTGCACAAATCCTCCGGAGGTAAAAATGAAAGCATTTAAGCTTACTGAAAACGTTAAGGGTTATCAGTTCGGAAATCCAGTGGATACAGGGATTATTCAGCTGGAAAAGGAATTTGGAGAGTATGTCCTTCCTTTTGAAGTGAAGAAAAAGGATGGTCACAGCTTTATAGCGTTTCCCCTTACAGATGCGGACCGGGTTTTCGGACTGGGTCCGAATTTAGGCGGAATCAACAAAAGAGGAAGGCAGTATGAATCATACTGCACAGATGATCCGATTCATCATGAAGATAAGACAACACTTTATGGCGCCCATAACTTCTTCATTCTCGAAGATGATGATGTAGCCACAGGATTTTTCATCGATTTCCCCTCAAGAATCAGATATGATGTGGGATTTACGGATCTCGATTCTTTTTCCATCGACATCTTCGGAGAAGATTTCGGACTTTATATCATCGAAGGGGAATCCATGAAGGAAATCGTGGTGAATTTTCATGAGATCATAGGGAAACCCTATATGCCGCCGAAATGGGGCCTCGGATTCTTCCAGTCCAGATGGGGATATGAAACGGAAAATGACATCATGAAAGTCTACAGGACATTCAGAGAAAAGGACATTCCACTCGATGGAATCTATCTGGATCTGGATTACATGGAAAACTTCAAGGATTTCAGCGTATCCGATGACAGATTTCCCAATTTCAGGGAGTTTGCCGAGACACTCAAAGAGGATGGCGTAAGACTCATTCCGATCATCGATGCCGGTGTCAAGATTGAGGAAGGCTATGATGTCTACGATGAAGGAATTGAAGGTGGACATTTTGTTCTGGATGAAACTGGAAAACCTTATGTAGCAGCAGTCTGGCCAGGAAAAGTTCATTTTCCGGATTTTCTTCAGGAAAAGACGAGAAAATGGTTCGGAGACAAATACAAGTTCCTTACGGATCTTGGCATAGAAGGGGTATGGAACGATATGAACGAGCCTGCCATCTTCTATGATAAAATTTCCCTTCAGGAAGGCATCGATGCGGCCATTGCGGCCAAAGGAGAAAACCTGGGCGTACTTCCATTCTTTGCCCTAAGAGACAAGTTCCAGAATATCGGTAACAAAAATGAGTACTATCAGAGGTTCTATCATGAGATAGAGGGAAGAAAATTCACCAATGAAGAAGTGCACAATCTCTATGGCTACAACATGACCGTATCCGCATCGGAAGGTCTGAAAAAACATCTGGGGAAGAGACATGTGCTCATCTCAAGAGCTTCTTCCATCGGTATGCACAGGTACAGCGGGATATGGACCGGAGACAACAGTTCATGGTGGAGCCATCTGGAGCTTAATGTGAAAATGCTGCCGTCTCTCAATATGTCGGGCTTCTACTATGTAGGCGCGGATACAGGGGGCTTCGGAGGAAATGCCAGCGGAGAGCTTCTTACAAGATGGATGCAGCTGTCCATATTTACACCTCTTCTTCGAAATCACTCAGCCATAGGATGTGCATTCCAGGAGCCGTATTCCTTCGGGGACAAGGTCACAGGATATAACCGTGAGCTCATCAAAGCGAGATATATGATTCTTCCTTATCTGTATTCAGAAATGCTGAAGACCCATGAGGACGGAGGCATGATGTTCATACCGCTGAGCTTCGAGTTCTTCGGAAATGAAGCGCTGATTGCAGAAGATCAGATTCTTTTCGGTGAGGAGCTCATGCTTGCCCCTGTTGTCAGATCGAACGCTAAAGGTAGACATGTCTATCTGCCTGAGGAAATGGCTCTCATAGACTTCAGCCGGGAAAAGGTCATGATGAAGATCATGAAAGACGGAGTACAGTATCTCCCATACGAGCTGGACGATCTTAAATTCTTCCTGAGAAGAAACAGAATCATGCCTTATGTCATGCCTTCTGCCAGTGTAAAGGATCTGGATATGACCGAGATCCATATCATAGGTTTTGTGGATACGGAAGCCAGCTACACACTTTATGATGACGATGGTGAAAGCTACGATTACGAGGAAGGCGGAATCAACAGAACAAAATTCAGCGTAAGAGTCCTTGAAGACGGAGATCTGGATGTCAGGGTCGAAAGCGGCCATCCTGTGATCCGCAGAGTATTCTTTACCATTATAAGCGGTAATGAGGAAATATTAATGAAGGAGGTGGAGGTGTAGAATCAGAGTGCTGATTCTATCCCGATAACACATGAAGAAAAGATCAAGTGGAATACTCATGCACATCTCAAGTCTTCCCGGGCCTTACGGCATCGGCGACTTCGGTAGAGGTGCATACGACTTTGTGGATTTTCTGGATCGTGCAAAACAGAAAGAATGGCAGATCCTGCCTCTTGGCATCACCGGATACGGTGATTCTCCCTATCAGAACTTTTCCGCTTTTGCCGGGAACCCCTACTTCATCGACCTTAACGAGTTTCTTGAACAGGGATATCTTGAAAAAGAAGAGCTTGTCATCCTTCCTCTTGGAGACGACCCGCTAAAAGTCGATTACGGCATTTTATACAAGAATAAAATGGAGCTTTTAAGAAGAGCGCATAAAAGAGCCATGAGAACCATCGGACCGGAGCTTAGAACCTTCTATGAAAAAGAGAAGAACTGGCTGAGAGACTACGCGCTTTTTATGGCGCTGAAAGCAGAGCACAAGGGAATATCCTGGCTGAAATGGCCGGATGAGTACAAGGACATCAATTCAGACAAAGTCCGCGAGTTTGAAAAAAATCATGAAAAGGAAATGTTCTTCCATGTTTTCATCCAGTACTACTTCTTCAAGCAGTGGAGAAAACTGAAGAACTATGCCAATGACAAGAACATCAGAATCATCGGAGATATTCCGATCTATGTCGCAGAGGACAGTTCGGACATATGGGGCAACCGTGAGATCTTCAAAGTGGACAGAAACTTCGTGCCGATAACCGTTGCAGGATGTCCGCCTGATGCGTTCTCGCTTACCGGTCAGCTGTGGGGAAACCCCATCTATAACTGGGAAGCCATGGAAAAAGACGGATACAAGTGGTGGATCAAGAGAATCAGAGCCAGCTTTGAAATCTATGACGTGGTGAGAATCGATCATTTCAGAGGCTTTGAAGCTTTCTGGGAGATCAAGAACGGATCTGAGAACGCTGTAATCGGCAAATGGACTAAAGGGCCCAACATGAAGCTTTTTGATAAAGTGAAAGAGGAGCTTGGAGAACTTGACATCATCGCCGAGGATCTTGGCTTCCTCACTGAAGAAGTTCATGAGCTGATCGAGAATACCGGATATCCGGGAATGAAAGTCCTTCAGTTCGCATTCGACCCAAGAGAAGAATCGGACTATCTGCCACACACCTATCACAGAAACTGTGTGGTGTACACAGGAACCCATGATAATGAAACCATTATGGGCTGGGTGAAGAATGTCAATGCAGAGGATCTCATCTTTGCAGGAAAATACCTGAAGCTCAGCTTTGAAGAAGGTCTGAACTGGGGATTCATCCGTGGCGCTTTCAGCTCGGTGGCCGATCTTTGCATCATTCCGATGCAGGACTTTCTTGGACTTGGCGAAGAGGCGAGAATGAATACACCCTCCACCCTTGGAAACAACTGGATCTGGAGAATGAGAGAAGATGCACTGACCGACGTATTGGCAGCGAAAATCGCTAAACTGACGAAAATGTACGGGAGATAATTTTACATGATGAACAAAGAAATGATGACATTAAGAATGAACGGCTATGCTATGACAACTTACGGAAGGAATTTCACCAGTCTTAACGAAAAGGAAAAATATACCGTTTTCGCGAAAGCGCTTATGGAAGATATCCTGCCTAAGTGGCAGACTTCTGAAGAAAAGTTTGAAGGAAAGAAGAAAGCGTATTACCTTTCAGCTGAGTTTCTTATGGGACGCGCACTTTCCAACAATCTGATCAACCTTGGCAATTTGAAGGAAATGAAGGAAATGTTGTCCTCCATGGGTATCGACTACAATGCCATCGAAGAGGCGGAGAGCGATGCAGGTCTTGGAAACGGCGGTCTTGGAAGACTTGCTGCATGCTTCCTTGATTCAGCAGCTACGCTGAACTATTCACTGACCGGATACGGAATCCGGTACAACTACGGAATCTTCGAGCAGAAGTTCGCCAACGGCTATCAGGTGGAGGTAGGCGACAACTGGCTTGAACATGGCGATTCATGGTCCATCAGAAGACAGGACGAGAAGGTCAAGGTGGACTTCAAAGATCAGAGTGTCTACGCTGTGCCTTACGACACACCGATCATCGGATTTGGCGGAGAGACCATAAATACATTAAGACTCTGGCAGTCAGAAGCGATCAACGACTTCAACTTCTCCGCCTTCAACGATCAGAAGTATGACAGGTCCGTGAAGGAGAAGAACGACGCAAGCAATATTTCAAAGGTTCTTTATCCCAACGATTCTCTTGAGAAGGGAAAGATTTTAAGACTCAAGCAGCAGTATTTCTTCGTATCCGCATCACTTCAGGATATGGTGAGAGAATACAAGAAGACCCATAAGGACTTCAAGATGTTTTCGAAGCTTCATGCAGTGCAGCTTAACGATACCCATCCAGCAGTAGCCATACCTGAGCTCATCAGACTTCTGGACAAGGAAGGCGTTTCCTTCAAGAAGGCACTGCAGATCGCAATCGACACATTTGCCTATACAAACCACACCATTCTCAAGGAAGCTCTTGAGCAGTGGTCGGTAAAGCTTTATAAGAAGATTCTTCCAGATGTCTACAAGATCATCGTGAAGATCGATAATCTGCTCCGCAAGGAACTTGTGGCCAAGGGGCTGCCAACAGACGAAATCAGCGAATTCGAGATCATCCATGAAGGAAACATCAAGATGGCATGGCTTTCCATATATGGAACACATTCCACAAACGGTGTCGCAAGGCTTCATACAGACATCCTGAAGGATACGGAGCTTTCTGACTGGTATCAGCTCTTCCCGGAAAGATTCAACAACAAGACAAACGGAATCACTCAGAGAAGATGGCTTCTAGAGTCCAATCCGAAGCTTTCAGCATTCATTACAGAGCTTCTGGGCAGCGACAGCTGGATTACAAACCTTAATGATCTTTCCAAGCTCAAAAAATATGCTCAGGATGATGAGATCATCAGAAGATTCATGGACATCAAGATGGAGAAGAAGCTTGAACTTAAGGCATACATCAAGAACAAGGAAGGCATCGAGATCGATGAGCATTCCATTTTTGATATCCAGATAAAGAGGCTTCATGAGTACAAGAGACAGCTTCTCAATGCTTTCCATATTCTTTACCTCTACAACAGACTGAAAGAGGATAAGGATTTCCAGATGGAGCCAAGGACTTTCATCTTCGGTGCAAAGGCTGCGCCAGGATATGTCAGAGCCAAGGGTATCATCAAGTTCATCAACGAAATCGGAAACATGGTCAACAATGACGAATCCATAAACGGAAAGATCAAGGTCGTCTTTGTTGAAAACTACGGCGTATCCTATGCGCAGAAACTCTTCCCTGCTGCAGATATCTCAGAGCAGATTTCCACTGCAGGTAAGGAAGCTTCAGGCACAGGAAACATGAAGTTCATGCTGAACGGTGCACCGACCATCGGTACCTTTGATGGTGCAAATGTTGAGATCGTGGAAGAGGCGGGACTTGAAAACAACTATATCTTCGGTCTGACCGTAGAAGAAATCGAAGAACTTAAGGCTGACTACAATCCGAAAAAGGAACTGGAGAGTAACCCAAGGCTTAAGAAGGTGGTCGACTCCCTTATCGACGGAACCTTTGACATCGATACAAGAGAGATGTTCACAGAGCTTCATGATTCAATCTTGAAGGGTGCCTCATGGCATGCTCCGGACAACTACTTCATCATCAGAGATTTCGATGGATATCGAGAAGCACAGGAAAGAGTCAGCGATGATTTCAGTAATCAGCTTGAGTTCTACAGAAAAGGATTCATCAACATGGCCTCATCAGGTAAGTTCTCATCGGATCGTACCATTGTTGAGTATGCAACCGAAATCTGGGATATCCCAAGCATCACAGAAGGTAATGAAAAGGAGATGGCCGTTTAGGATCATTTCAGGCTAAAGAGGTGGGCTGTCATTTCAGGCAGACCCTTTGGTAATCAAGGGATATGGCGAAAATGCATTTATGCAATGCAAACGCTAGCATTAAATTTTCGCCATATTTACACCTTTTTAACTTTTTTAACTAGCTTTTTAGCTAAATAAGCTGTATAATTAAATAGTAAAGCGTTTTCATTTGAGTTTTTGTGCAAGCGTATGCACCGTATCTGAACTGCTCTGTCCATTCTGGCAGGCCGGGTTACGGGAACTACATATCACTTAAGCCTGAAAGTAAACGGTTACGATTTAATTCAATACATAGAAAACAATAAAATGTATTAGGAGGATAAAAAATGAAGAAAATCACTAGTCTTGTACTTGCTCTGATGATGACACTTACAGTTGCTGCTTGTGGGTCCAAGGACGAAACACCAGAAACACCAGGAGAAACTCCTGTAGAAACACCAGGTGAAACACCTGCAGAACCAGAAGGTGGACTTACAGGCGAAATCACAGTTCAGGTTGAAGAAGGATGGAAGCCATACTATGATGCCGCTGTTGAAAGATTTGTTGAAGCGAACCCAGACGCAGCTGTTGAGCTGATTGTTACAGGATCATTCGATATGCTGGATATTCTTGACAGCACAGACCCATCAAATGAAGATATTGCAGACGTATTCTCAATCCCAGCGGATAGAATATACGGACTTAATGATAATGAAGCCCTAGCTCCAATCGATGCTATGGCTATCGCAGATAAGGTTGGAGGGTTTGACAACTATGACGCAGGTCTAGGTGGAAACTTCAACATCGACGGAGATTACCTTGCGTTCCCTATGAACATCGAAACACTGATCGCCTATGCAAACACAGCTAACGCTGAAGCTGCAGGAATCGATCTGACAAAGACAGTTGAACTGAATGACGCTGGTCTTGATGTTCTTATCCCTATGTTTGACGCTTGGTTCGGTGTAGCAGTACTTAACTCTGCAGACATCGATCTACTTGCAAAAGCTGATGACGGAACACTTTCATCAGACTTCACAGCTGAATGGGCAGACCTTCCAGCTGAAAAGAAGGCTGCTGTAGAAGCTGTATTCAACTACTGGAAGACAACACAGGATGCAGGCGTACCAATGTGGGATGCTGAAGCAGCCTTTGGTCATATGGACACAGAATTCACAACTGGCGGATCCGCTGCACTTAGAATTTCCGGACCATGGGATGCAGGCGCATTCTCAAAGCAGGCTGGAGAAGGTGCTGACCTTGAAATCATGCCACTGGGAACAATCACAGTTGCAGGACAGCCACTTAAGCACTGGAAGGGTGGATGGGGAATTGCCATCAACTCAAGAAACGAAGGCGACGATGAAAAGATGGCTCTTGCAGAAGCATTTATCGCAGAGCTTATGAACACAGAACACGCTGTAGAATTCTTCAAGAATACTGGAAAGATCATGGAAAACGTACCAGCTGATGTATACATGAGCTCAGATCTTACAGATGAAGAGAAAGCGATCATCGAAAACGTACTTGCTTCTTATGCAGATGCTCCAGCTAGACCACTGTTCACAGAATGGGGTTCAGTATGGGATACATGGAAGAACTCAGTACTATCTTGGTCATCAGTAAAGCCAGCTGATGCTGAGGCAGCTTACAAGGAAATCAAAGCAGCATTCGATGCGATGATGCTTAATTACTAGAATAAACAATAGTTATACTTATAGAGAGGCTACGGCCTCTCTTTTGTATCACTATAGATGTTTTTCCGTTATAATAATATATAAAGACAAAGAATTGATCTTAAAACAAAAGATAAAAGTCAGAATAACGAAATCAGAATGAAACACTGAAAGGATAATCCATGAACAGCTATACAAAATTTCCTAAAAGGCAGCTCTACATCATACTCATAGCCGTAGCATTTATCATTTTCATCAGCTCCATAGATGTCCTTATGCGCGTCAAAGACAGCCAGCTGTTTGAAATCTGGAAGGCAGAGATCATGAAATCGGGAAACTTTTCTCAGGATTTCAATCCGACTTTTGATGACTATGCCGGTGCGGAAATGTTCCGTTATCTGTTTAAGATTGCCATACCCATGGGATTTGGCTTATTGACATATTTTACCTATGTCAAGCTCAGGCTGAACCGTATATTTGTTTTCATCTGGAGCGTGCTGCTTGTGGGCGGAATGGCTTATACATTCTTTGAACTGAATTTTGGATCGATATTCTACTATCTTGTGATGGCAGGATATCTGGTCTTGATTATTACTGTCCTTTCTCTTAATGGAGAAATAGGCAGTAATAAAAATGTGTAAAGGTGGGAGAGATCGTGGCGAAATACAGCAAAGTCCTTTATGACTATATCGGACGACAATATGAAAGAAAGAATCTGTATCTCAAGGAAGTTGCCTTATTGCAAGATAAGATTGGACATGCTTCTCCAAAAGAGAAGGAGACCTTGAAAAATCAGCTGAAAGAATTGATAAGCAGTAAAGACAAACATCCCTATCTTCTTGAACTCAAGGAGTATGAGGTGAACGAAAAGAGATTCCTGGATGATCTGAAGACGAAATCGAGAACTTTTGAAGAGTCGCTGGATAAATCACTTTCAGGTGATGTGAAGAAACTGGAGAAGAGGCTTTTTGAAAGCAAGCTAAAGGAAGATTTCTACAAGGATTACGTGGAACTTACCTATGATGCCGAGTACCATTTCAAGGAAGCCGTAATCGACATGAAGCTTCTGCCCAGCATCGTCTACAACATCGGACGTCTGGAACAGGAACTACAAAGTGCCCTAAACCTGAGACCTGAAGGGGACAAGGCACTGATCAGTCAGGAAATCTCAAGGTTCAAAGCGGAGAAGAAAGCCGTTCTTGACAAGAGATCGGATGAACTGAAGGCGAAGAGAAAAGACGGTCTCATTTCGGAAAAGGCCATGAAAAACGGTCTGAAGGAAATCAGAAAGAACTATCAGTATGCCGTCAGGGTCAAGGAATATGATGATCCGGACAAGATGAAGAAAGAACTGATCAAGAGCAAAAGATACGAACTGAAAGATTATATCAGAGTCAATAAAAGAGTTGCAAATGCCGATATCGCAGATGCAAGACGAAACACTCCGATTGAAGTCATGAAGACAAAGCCCGTGAATACGATGATCGGACTTCTGTTCCCGGGTGTTGGCCAGCTTCTGAACAAGCAGCCTGTGAAGGCGGCGCTCTTCTTTATCGGGCTGATCTTCATCTATGCTATAGCAGTGCCTTATGCGCTCGGATACGGAAACTATCAGGGTGAAGGAATCGCGGGACTCATCAGTCTGGCAGAAGATGGAAGAAGAATCGACAAATCCCTCATCTTCATGATTGAAGGTGTTGTGGCGATGATTCTCCTCATCTTTTCAGCGGGCATCTACATTGCGAACTACAAGGACGTCAGGAATGTCGAAATGGGCGAGATCAGAGGAACACGAGGCAAGAACTGGTTTGAAACCGCTCAGACCATCGAAGAGGATGGATTCCCGTATCTCGTTTCCATACCGGCACTCATTGTCATCTCCTTCATCGTACTTGTACCGATCTTTACAGCAATACTTCTGTCCTTTACCGGGATGGATCCGAGAAATCAGTCGAAATTCCCTTGGGTGGGTATACAGAACTATAAACTTATTGCATTGGGACAGGGACTTGCAGGGTCCGTATTCTGGCAGATTCTTGCGTGGACAGTCATCTGGACACTCACTGCAACAACCCTTGCAATCGTCATCGGATTCGGGCTGGCACTTCTGGCAAACAATCCGAGAATCAAGGGTAAGGGGTTCTTCAGAATGGTCTACCTTCTCCCTTGGGCAGTACCGGCATTCATCACCATCATGTTCTTCAGTATCATGTTCAGTAATACTGGAGCACTGACGCAGATCATCGATAATGTATTCGGCGTCGTCATCGACTTCAAGAACGATACATTCTGGAGCAGATTCATCCTTGTCATGATGCAGGGATGGCTCGGAAGTTCCTATGTATTCCTTCTTTCAACAGGTGTACTTCAGGCGATTCCTGATGATCTGTATGAGGCAGCGGATATCGATGGAGCCAACAGCTGGCAGAAGATCAGAAAGATCACCCTGCCTATGGTACTATTCCAGACAGCTCCGCTTCTGGTCAATCAGTACACCTTCAACTTCAACAACTTCTCCATCATCTATCTGTTCAACGGTGGTGGACCCTTTAATCCGACAAAATACGGAAACCTCGCAGGTTCCACGGATATCCTGATTTCCTATATCTATAAGCTCACCATGGACAATCAGTATCAGGCGATCGGAGCCGCAATCTCCATCGTGATCTCAATGGGACTCATGATTTTCGCATTCATCGGCTACAAGAATTCAAAGGCATTCAAGGAGGAGAGATTATAATGAAATTCTTCAGAAAAAAACAGGAACTGTATCTTTCCGACAGACAGCCTCTGACCCTTGTGGGTACAATCATGCTGGGTATAAGTTATCTGATCCTAGCCGCATGGGCATTCATCATCATATGGCCGCTGACCCAGATGGTCATTTCCGCCTTCAACGGCACTCAGGATAAATACATCAGAATGAACAGAATCAGCGATCCGAGTTACACTTTCTCCTTTAAGCATTTCCAGTTCCTTTTTGAGGACACGCTGTATCTGACCTGGGTAAAGAATACCATCGTCATCGCTCTGGCAACAGCGGCTCTTACGATAGTCATTGTATCCTTTACGGGATATGCCTACTCCAGATTCAGATTCAAAGGCAGAAAGGCAAGCCTTATGACCATCATGCTGATTCAGACGATACCGACTTTTGCGGGAATCACAGCATTCTATACTCTGCATTCCATCGTCTCGTCTGTAGCACCTTTCTTCACCAGACAGATGATGCTCATCCTCATCTATGCAGGCGGAGGCATCGCGGCCAATACCTTTATCCTTAAAGGATATATGGATTCCATCTCCACGGAGCTGGATGATGCGGCAAAGATCGACGGATGCTCTAACATGCAGGTCTACAGGCTCATCATCATGCCGATTGTGAGACCGATGCTGTCAATCATCGCCCTCTGGTCCTTCATCGGACCTTTCATGGACTATCTGCTTCCTAGGGTTCTACTGACAAACCCTAGCCAGTACACGCTGGCACAGGGTCTGTATACACTCATGAATAACAGGGAAACACTGAACCAGCCAGCTTTCGCAGCTGGGGGTCTGCTGACTGCAGTACCGATCGTCATCCTGTTTGCGGCACTGCAGAAACAGCTGATTTCAGGACTCGCCCAGGGCTCAGTCAAGGGTTAAAGAAAAACTAAAGTGGAGGTAGAATGAAATGAAAGTTACATTAAAGAATATCGGGAAAAAATATGAAGGTCGAGAAGAGTTCACCATAAGAAACATCGACCTGGAAATAGAAGAGAAAGACTTCTGCGTCATCCTCGGGCCATCAGGCTGCGGGAAGACTACACTTCTTAGAATGATCGCAGGACTAAATTCCATCACAGAGGGCGATCTTCTCTTCAACGACAAGAGAATGAACAAAGTGCCATCCAAGGACAGAGACATCGCCATGGTGTTCCAGAGCTATGCTCTTTATCCTCATATGACCGTCTACGACAATATGGCCTTCTCTCTTGCCATGAGAAAAGAAAGAAAGAGCGTCATCGATCAGAATGTGAGAGAAGCGGCTGAGCTTCTTCAGATCACAAACTATCTGCACTCGAAGCCTTCGGATATTTCAGGCGGACAGAGACAGAGAGTTGCGCTTGGACGAGCCATGGTGAGAAAGCCAAGGGTATTCCTTATGGATGAGCCTTTATCAAATCTTGATGCAAAGCTGAGAGAACATATGAGAGTGGAGCTTGTGAGGCTTCATAAGTCACTTGGTACCACTTCCATCTATGTCACCCATGATCAGACGGAAGCCATGACCATGGCTACAAAGATCGTTCTCATGAATGAAGGGAAAATTCAGCAGGCGGGTATGCCTGAGGAATTCTACAATAAACCTGCCAATCTTTTTGTGGCAAGATTCATCGGATCACCTACCATGAATGTCTTCGAAGGAAGCATCAAGGACGGATCATTTGTATCCCATGACGGACTCATCAAAGCCTCTCCTGCTGAAGCGGATCGTAAGGCTGTGGAAGAATTTGAAGGAAAAGATGTATCTGTTGGTATCCGTTCAGAAAGATTCCTCACAGAAGCTTCAGATGAGAATGTGGAAGTGGACATCGATGTCATCGAAATGCTGGGTAAGGAAAAGATTCTTTATACCAAGCTTTCCTCAGGAAAAGAGGTGATCATCTCCGTACCGGGACATTTAAGCTTTGAAGAGAACACAAGACAGAAATTCGGACTCGATCAGGGATCACTGCATTTCTTCGATACAGAAACAGGTATGAGAATCAACAGCTAAAGGACAGACATAAATGGAAGGAGGAAGAATCCTTGATAAAATCAGGACAGACAACAGTAAAAGATGTAGCCTTAAAGGCAAATGTATCGCCCTCGACGGTATCAAGAGTGATTTCCAATCACCCGAAGATCAGCGAAGAGACAAGAGTCAGAGTATTGAAGGTGATGGAAGAGATGGGGTACTACCCCAATGCCATTGCCAGGTCTCTAGCTTCAAGAAAAACAGGTACTGTAGGTGTGATTCTGCCGAACAGGTCGCAGGACTTGCTGCTTAATCCTTTCTTCCCGGAAGCCTTAAGAGGAATTCTGAAAGGAGCAGCTGCTGCTTCATATGATGTGCTTCTCTCGAGCAGTACCGAAAATAAAAGTGAACTGGAAATTGTCAAAACCTTTATCCGGAGTTCAAAAGTGGATGGTATCATCCTCATGAGTTCCAAAGTGGATGACGAAACCCAGGAATATCTGTCCGGTATCGATTTTCCTTTCTCCCTTATAGGATCTCCCTATAACAACAAGGAGAAGGTCAATCATGTGGACAATGACAACTACATGGCAGCCTATGAACTGACCACTTATCTCAGCATGATCGGTAGGAAAAGAATTGCCCTCATCGCCGGTGAAGTGGGACAGATGGTGACCATGAAAAGAATAGAAGGGTACAAGAAAGCCCTTATGGAGAGCAATCTGCCTTATGACGAGAAGCTTCTCTTCACCGGCAAGTTTGATGAGGAAACAGGCTATACCTATGGTGTGGCGATTCTCAATCTTGACCCGATGCCCGATGCCATCATCATCACAGATGATCTTATCGCATTCGGCGCAACTAAGGTGTTCAAGGGAGCAGGGATTGCCATTCCGAAGGACATGGCCATTGCAAGCTTCAACAACAGTATTCTTTCCCGTTATTCGGATATTCCTCTGACCAGTGTTGAGATCAATTCCTTCGATCTCGGCTACTGCTCGGTGGATCTCCTGGTCAAGGCGATCAATGAAGGCGTCAAGGGAAGAAAACTGATTATTCCCTATGACATCATCAAGAGGCAGTCAACCGACGGAGAGCTTTAAGACATGAAACCATAAGGTGCTGTAGTTTATCTATGGCGCCTTTTTACTTCAGAAGACAGACGCATATATACGGTTCCTTAAGAAGGAGGAAAATATTATGATCAATATCCATGCACTTCATCATCAGACAACCATACCCTATGCCTACGCAAAGGACATCAATACCCTCTATGTAAGAGTTCGTACGGCAAGGCATGACGTCAGTGAAATCAGAGTATTTTATAGAGACCGGTATCTTCGAAAGAAAATCTACAAAATCAGGACACTCAAGAATTCCTACCGCGACAATCTCTATGATTACTATGATGGACTGCTGGATCTTAAGAGAAACAGATATGAATACTTTTTTGTGCTGAGAGACCATGACGGTAAAATCTGGTATATGGATGAAAGAGGAGCCTGGAGAAACAGGCACAAAGGTCTCCATCCCTATGTCTATCCTTATATCGCGGCGGATGATGTCTACGAGGGAGAAAACTGGCTCAAGGAGTCCATCTGCTATCAGGTCTTTCCAGACCGTTTCCATCGGGCGGAGAATGCTGAAGTCGTCATCGATGACCGATGTGAGCTTTCGCCTTGGGGGCAGACACCGAAACATAAAAGCTTTTTCGGCGGGAACATCAAGGGCATAACTGAGAAAATTCCATATCTTAAAGAGCTAGGCATCAATCTTCTCTATTTCACGCCGCTTTTTGAATCTTCTTCCAATCACAAATACAATACGAAGGACTACTATAAGATCGATCCTAGTTTCGGAAGCCTTGAAGAGACGAAAGAGCTTGTCAGGCTCTGTCATGAATCAGGTATCAGAGTTGTTTTCGATGCGGTATTCAATCATACCGGAAATGACTTCTTTGCCTTTGAGGACATCTATATCCATCAGGAAGATTCCAGATTCAGGGACTGGTACCATATCGATTCTTTTCCTGTTTCAAAGGAAAGAATCAACTACTACACCTTCTCAAACTCACTGGCTTATATGCCGAAGCTGAACCTCAAAAACAGGGAAGCCAGAATGTATTTTCTGGAGGTTGCAAGGTACTGGATCAGGGAAGTGGACATAGACGGCTATCGTCTTGATGTATGCGACGAGCTGAGTCATGACTTTCTCAGGGAGCTGAGAAGGGTGGTCAAGGAGACAAAGGATGAGGCGGTCGTCATCGGGGAAATCATGCATGAGGCTGAAGATTTTCTGGAAGGTAAGGAACTGGATTCCATCATGAACTATCCGTTCAGGCATGCCATGATCGATACCTTCGCAAAAGATGAACTGGACATTGATGACTTTTTCCAGGTGCTCGTGCATAACCAGACCATCTACAGAGAAGAAATCACGCACCAGATGCTGAATCTTCTGGGCAGCCATGACACGCCAAGATTCATTACCGCTTCAGGGGGATCTAAGGAAAAACTGAAACTCGCTACTGCATTTCAGTTTCTCTACAAAGGTGTGCCCTACATCTATTACGGTGATGAGGTGGGTATAACCGGTGGAGATGATCCGCTCTGCAGAAAGACCATGATCTGGAATGAGGAAAAGAGAGATAATGATCTGCTTGAATTCTTTAAGAAGTTGATCAGGATCAGGAAAGAATATCCTGAACTTGTCTATGGAGACTTTAAAATCGAGCTCATCAGAGGACGTGTCTTCGGCTTCAGCAGAAGCTTTGAAGGCAAAAAGCTCATTGCATTTTTCAATCTCCATGAACGACTGAGAGAAGTTACTGTGAGAAGAGCCATCACAGGCAGGGACATCTATACAGGTGAGAAAGTGGTTATCGACAGAAAGCTGACCATGGAACCGCAGTCTTTCAGAATCATAGAGGTGGAAATTGAAGGAGAAAAAAAATAGGAGGCACTTCATGAAGAATAAATTAAGGCTCATCATTTCGAGCCTTCTCATCCTCTCCCTCGCCGCTTCATGCGGCACTAAGGAGAAAGAATATATGACCAGTACCGAAGGAGTATTCTCCTATGAAAATGCCACAGTCTATTTTGCCATGACAGACCGATTTCTTGACGGAGACGAGAAGAACAATACTTCCTATGGAAGAAAGTCTGCAGATGATCTGGGCAATAAGATCGGGACTTTCAACGGCGGAGACATCAAAGGGATGACCGACAAGCTTGAAGAAGGATATTTTACAGATCTTGGGATAAATGCCATCTGGATCACTGCTCCCTACGAGCAGATCCATGGATATATCGGTGGAGGAAGAGAGGGCGATTTTGCCCACTATGGCTTCCACGGCTACTACGCACTGGACTGGACCATGATGGACAGAAACATCGGTACTGTTGAAGAATTCAGGAAGTTTGTGGACACCGCCCATGAAAAAGGCATCCGAATCATCATGGATGTCGTCATGAACCATGTGGGGTATCCGAACCTTCAGGACATGCTGGACTACGGCTATGGAGGCAGCGAGCTTCCTTCTGAATTAACTGTGGAAGAAGGGGAGGATTTCTTCTCCTATACAGATTATGTAGACTATGAAGATCCTGCTGCATGGGAGAACTACTGGGGGGATTGGGTAAGAACAGATCTTCCTGGGTATGAGAAGCCTGGAGATACGGAAATCGACTTTTCCCTTTCAGGACTCCCTGATGTCCGAACGGACGTCACAGAAGATATCGGCCTGCCGCCTATTCTTGAGCGGAAGTGGTCATCGGAAGATGAAAGCTCTGATCCGTGGATACTTCCCGCTGCGAAGGAGCTGAGGAAGGACCTTGGCCTTGCACCCTACGCGTACATCGTAAAATGGCTCAGCGCATGGGTGGAAGAATTCGGCATCGACGGATTCCGGATCGATACCGCAAAGCATGTGGAAATCGAAAGATGGGCGGAGCTTGAAAAATCGGCGACAGAAGCTCTAGAGAAATATAGAGCGAAAAATCCCGACAAGGCTTCTGCACAGTTTCAAGATGATTTCTTCATGATGGGTGAGGTATGGGGGCATGGTGTTCTGAAAAACCACTACTTCGATAACGGATTTGATGCGCTCATCAATTTCACCTTTCAGGGACTCAAGAAGGACGGACCGGCTTTTCGAACCGGAAAAAAGGACAGTGTCTTCAGTAATTACGCAGAGGCGCTCAATAACGATGAATCCTTCAATGTGCTCAGCTATATCTCTCAGCATGACACTGTGCTCTATCCTAGGCAGAAACTGGAAGAGGGTGGTACATATCTTCTTCTCCTTCCTGGAGCTGTAAAGATCTTCTATGGAGATGAAACGGCAAGGGCAATAGGAGATGGCGGATCTGATGCCACACAGGGAACAAGATCAGCTATGAACTGGGAAGAGGTGGATGAGGAGCTTCTGCTGCACTTCAGAAAACTTGGCCGCTTCAGAAACCGGAATCTTGCAGTTGGTGCTGGTGAGCATATAATGCTCAGTGAAGATCCGTACATTTATATGAGAAACTATGACCGGGACGGACTAAAGAATACGGTCATAATCTATGAAGGCGAACCTGGTGAGGTGGAAATAGCCGTCAGCGAAGCATATACTGACGGAAGCCTTGTCAGAGATGCCTACACGGATGAAATCTATACCGTAAAGGAAGGAAAAATCCTTCTGAAGGTGCATGAAAAGGGGCTTGCGCTCCTGGAAGAGGTCACAGAAAAAGAATAAGGTAAAATGAGATCAGGTATTCATAACAAGGGTTATGTCATCCTGATCTTATTTTTTATGCGAAACTGTAGACACATCCCAAGACCAGTTTAAATTTTCTGATAATTCTCACTGCGTACATGGTGCGATGTGCTTCTAAGGTTTATAATAGAGATAAGAGATAACCCTGCCGATATTGATTTTTGGGGAGGTGGAAAAATGAAACTCACGCTGTATCCCAGGACAAAATCAGTTGTATTTTCCATCAGTTTCATGATTATGGCCGTAATTCTGGTTGTCATTGTCGCTTATCTGGGACGGGATATCGAAGTCAGTGAGGAAACAGGTTTTTTTGATCACATGAATCTGGCAGTTATGACCATAGCAGCATTTGCCTTTTCCATTGTTTCACTGATCACCGGCGCTCTTGCAGTTCTTAGAGATGATGAAAAATCAATACTCTGTTATGGTGCTCTCGTGCTTTCGGCAGTTGCAGTGTATTTTGGGGTATCTGAGTTCATCGGTGAAATGAATCTGCTCAATACACAGACAAAATAGAAGAAATCGGATCTTAGTGGCTCCTATCGAAGGGTGATTTAAAATTTGGACTTAAAGAAGATGGATATCCTAAAGGGCATGATGCCATTTAGGATATCCGTTTTTATCTGCTCTTATTTTTCAGTTCGTTAAGATTCCAGCCAGTGAGAAATATTCAGGTTGTTATTTGAATACGCTATGATCGGAATATACAGATCATCCTTGTGTTTCTCATATTAATGACACTTCAAATGGTTCAGTTTTTCCAATTCAAAAAGAAGAAAAAAGGGCTATAATGAAAACAAAGAAAATATATTAAGGATTATAATGAATCTAGATGGGGTGATACTATGGAACTTAATAACGACTGCATTCTGATTCTCAGTTATATCTCTGAATACGATGATGAATATGTTAAATTATCAGAATTAAGTGATCATTTCAACGTAACGGAGAAGACAATCAGAAACCGGTTGAACCAGATGGAAGATTTTCTGCGTACAAAGGGCTTTGACTCTATTGACCGTAAGTATGGTCAAGGAATCAGACTGAAGAATTCACATGAGCTGAAAGCTTATCTTAAGAAGTTCACAACGACCTTCACACCCTATCAGTATGTTTTTTCTCCCGAAGAAAGAAAACGATTTATTCAGTCTGAACTGCTTCAGAGTCAGGAGCCAATCAATATATCCTATTTCATGTCAATCATGGATATTTCAAAGAATACAGTGATAAAAGTTCTGAACGAGATTGAAGACTTCTTTGGGGAATATGCACTTAAGCTCGTCAGAAAGCCAAGAGTAGGAGTATTTGTTGTCGGAGAGGAAAATAACAAGAGAATTGCTCTCTCCAGGGTGAATTCAGAAATCATGAGTGTTTCCGATATATTGAATTATATTTCCACGGGTAAAGGGAATTCAAAGAGCAACATTCTACAGTTTGAAACACTTTTTTCTGAGATCGATATTGATTTTCTTGACAGACTTGTCCGGGAAGTTGAAGAAGCTGGAAGCCTTGAGTTCAGTGACGCAGCATACGGAAGCATGATTACCCATCTGGTGATCATGATCAAACGGATACAGATGGACAAGCATATTCTTGTCATAGATGCGGCCATAGATGAGAAGAGTTATGCGCATGAAATCAGGATCGCTCAAATGATGGTGGACAAAATTGAGGCTCATTACGGAATTAATATCCCTGAATCGGAGGTCAACTACATTGTACTTCATCTCATCGGAGCAAAACTCAATAAGGGTCCTGGCTATGGTGATTATGAAAAAGATGGACTGAGACAGACCGTTCTTAAAATGATCAGAGCATTTGAAAGCCTCTATAATATTACATTCAGACAGCCTGATGCTCTTCTGGATGGACTGCTCCTCCATCTCAGACCGGCAGTCAATCGAATACGATTCAACCTGAGCATTGAGAATCCTTTGTATGATGACATCCTGATCCAGTACCGTGAACTCTTTGAAAATACCCGGAAAATCTGTGTTGTACTGGAAGAGTATCTGGGGAAAAATATCAGCCTGCATGAAATATCATATATTATGCTGCATTTTGGTGCTGCAATTCAGAATTCCATCGAGGAAGATCAGCCGCATAGAGTGGTTCTTGTCTGTGGAACAGGCATTGGTACAGCCAATATGCTGAAATCGCAGCTTAACGAAGTCTATCATATTGATGTTGTGGATACCATCAGTGCAAGAATTGCACCTGAATATCCAGCCAGCAAGTATGATTTTGTGATATCGACCATTTCAATTCCAGGAATGGAACAGAGCGAATACATTCGAATCAATCCGCTGCTCATGAAGAGCGATTTTGAAAAACTGGACAGAAAGCTTTCGAAGAAGAAAAATATCCTGCATCGTAATCAGCCTGTATCAATAGACGGCATCATGAATATCATCGAGAAGTACGCGGATATCAAAAACTATGATCAGCTGCAGCTGGAAATCATGATGATTCTGGCAGATAAGATCACAGAAGGCAGAACTGAAGGCGGAAATCTGCGGGACTATCTGAAAGAGAGCAATATCAGAGTTTCTGTACCTGTAAAAAACTGGGAGGACACGGTTGAAGAAGGATGCAGAATTCTCGAACAAAGAGGTTCCGTACTTCCGAGGTATGCTGATTCGATCAGAGAAAAGCTGAATTCGTTAGGACCATATATGGTCATTGCACCAGGTATCGTTCTTCTACATACAGACATCAAAGAAGGGGTACAGCATACAGATTTTTCCCTTATGACACTTCGGCAGGGTATCCGCTTCGGAAAACAGGATTTTGATCCCGTGAGACTTGTGATCACCTTCTCCACATCAGATGGTGTAAATCATATACAGGCCTTAAGAGACCTGGCTATCCTTTTATCTGATCAGGAAAAGATTCTACGAATCATGAATGCCGAAAGCAAGAAAGAAATCCAGAAATTATTATAGAATACAAAAATCAGGAGGTACAAAATGGAAAACAATCACTTTGATATTCTCACGCAGAAAGCAAAAGAGGTTCGCATGATGATACTGGAAGAAATCGCGGTTCCAGGACAAGGTCATGTGGGTGGTAGCTTCTCCGCTGTTGAGTCCCTGGTCGCACTCTATAACGGTCTGATGAACATCGATCCTGATAATCCTCAAATGAAGAAAAGGGACCGTTTCATTCTTTCAAAAGGACATGCCGGTCCTGGACTTTATGCTGTTCTTGCGGAAAGAGGATATTTCGACAGGAAGATGCTGCTTACATTGAACCAGCCCAATACCAATCTTCCCAGTCATTCCGATATGAACCGAACACCAGGAATAGATATGACTACGGGTTCTCTAGGTCAGGGAATCTCCTGTGCAGTCGGAATGGCCTATGCTTCCAGGCTTATGAAGGATGATAATTTTGTCTACTGTATGGTCGGAGATGGTGAAGCTCAGGAGGGACAGGTATGGGAGGCAGCTCTGGCTGGAGCCAACTTCAATCTTGACAACCTGATTCTTTTTATGGACTACAATAAACTTCAGCTCGATGGAAAACTTTCGGATATCGTGGACATGGGTGATATGGAGATGAAGTGGAAGGCTTTCGGATATGAAACCTACAGCATCGACGGGCATAGCTTTAAGGAGATTTTTGATACCGTTGCTGCTGCCAAAGAGGTTAAAGGGAAACCCAAGATGATTATTCTGAATACCATAAAGGGGAAGGGTGTGAATTCGATTGAAAAACTCGGATTCAAGAATCATAGTATGCCTGTAACGCAGGCGCTGATTGATGAAGCGAATATGGAACTTTTCGGAAGGAGTGAAATGAAATGGCTTTAACAGGAATGAGAGAGGTACTTGCACAATCCCTGCAGGAACTCATGGAACAAGATGAAAGAATCATTGTGATGGATGCGGATCTTGCTACGGCTAACGGTACCTTCGGTCTAAGAAAAATCTTTCCGGATCGTGCGATCGACGTTGGGATAAGTGAAGCCAATATGGCGAGTATGGCTGCTGGAATGTCTGCATACGGAATGAAGCCCTTTATCGTCACCTTCACAGCTTTCGCATCGAGAAGAATATGCGATCAGCTGGCCATCTCCTGCTCGTATGCTAAGCAGAATGTCAAAATTATTGCAACGGATGCTGGCGTAACCGCTCAGACCAATGGAGGAACACATATGTCCCTGGAAGACATCGGCATAGTAAGAAGTATACCCGGTACTGTCGTTCTGGATATGGTCGATGGCATTCAGCTTAAGAAAGCCCTACCTGTAATCCATGAGTACAAGGGCGTTGTATATGTCAGGATGGTCCGTAAGGAAACACCGGATGTATTCGATGAATCTTATGAATTCAACCTTTTTAAAGGCACCAAGGTTAAATCCGGAAAAGATCTGACCATAATTGCTTCAGGCATAATGGTTCATGAGGCAATTATGGCTGAGGCGGAACTGAAGGAAGCAGGAATTGATGCTGAAATCATTGCGATTCACTGTATCAAACCGATAGACCAGGATATTATTCTTGAAAGTGCCAGAAAAACCGGTAAGGTGATCACGCTCGACAATCACAATATCCATGGAGGGCTTTACAGCGCAGTGACAGAAGTTCTTTCTGAAAAGTATCCGGTACACGTAAAAGGAATTGGAATAAAAAATCATTTCGGCGAAGTGGGCAGTACAAGATTTCTGATGGAAAAATATGGTATTGCTAAGGAAGATATTGTAAGAGAAGCGAAGATTCTCTGTGGGAACTAGAGAATAGTGGTTGATTGGTTCAATTGTTCCAATTTAAACGGAAACGATATGAGCCAATCGAATATATTTTTTCTTAAAATCTTCGTATATGATTAAGTCAGATGTAAACCTTTAAATATTAGGGAAATGGTAGGTAATATAAAATGATTAAGAACATATTGACAAAAGACTTTGTCTTGACCAAAGTGAAATGCAGTGATTGGAAGTCGGCGATTCATGCGGGGTCTGCGCCATTGTTAGAACAGGGGTACATCGAAGAGCAGTATGTGGAAGCAATTCTGAAAAATTTTGAAGACATGGGTACTTACATGGTCATTGCACCTGGGGTGGTACTTTCCCATGCCAGACCTGAAAACGGTGTAAAAAAAATGGGCATGAGCATCATCAATCTGGATGAAGGAATCAACTTCGGACACCAGACTAATGATCCTGTATATTTAGTGATCACACTTGCAGCAAGTGACAATACCTCACATCTTGATCTGCTCAAAGAACTTATGGGCATTCTGATGGATGAAACAAAGCTTGAGACGCTGAAGTTTGAAAAAGAGCAGGATAAACTTCTAGCGTTATTTAATAGCAATAAAACAGGAAAGGAGGAAATGTAATGAAAATACTCGTATGTTGCGGAAGCGGACTTGGATCCAGTTTTATGATAGAGATGAACGTGGAAGCTGCACTAAAAGCTATTGGTGCTCCTTCTCATATTTCGGTTGATCACTCTGATCTTGGATCTGCCAAGGGCTATTTCGCCGATCTTTATATCGGAACAAGAGATATCGCACCAGAACTGGAAACAATCGGAAAACCGGTCATCTCCCTTGATAATATGCTTGACAAAAAAGAACTGGAAACAAAGCTTGAAGCCAAGCTGAAAGAAATGAATGTAATTTAACATTAAATATATTTTAAGGAGGATTCAATCTCATGCTTCAATTTATTCTTGACATTCTAAGTACCCCTGCAATTCTTGTTGGTCTTGTAGCCATGGTCGGACTTCTGGCATTGAAAAAACCGACGTCAGAAGTCATCAAAGGAACCATAAAAACCATTATGGGATTCCTGGTTCTTGGAGGGGGAGCGGACATTGTAGTCGGAGCCCTGAACCAGTTCGGTATTATGTTCCAGGAGGGCTTCGGTATTGTAGGTATCGTTCCGAACAATGAAGCAATCGTTGCTCAGGCGCTGCAGGAATATGGAACTCAGACAGCACTCATCATGGCTTTCGGTATGGTAGCGAATATCATTATCGCAAGATTTACACCGCTTAAGTACATTTTCCTCACAGGTCACCACACACTTTATATGGCATGTATGATCGCAGCTATCCTTGCTGCAGGTGGTGTTGAAGGCACAGCTCTTGTCGTTATCGGATCAATAATTCTGGGATTCATCATGGTTCTTTCGCCAGCTCTGGTTCAGCCGACGATGAGAAAGATCACCGGAACAGACGAGATCGCATTCGGGCATTTCAGTGCTGCAGGTTACTGGTTATCTGCACAGGTCGGTAAATTAGTCGGTAAGGGATCCAAATCCACTGAAGAGATGAACTTCCCTAAATGGCTTCTCTTCATGAGAGATACGTCTGTTGCGATTTCTCTTACAATGGGAATTCTGTATCTGATCGTTGCTGTTGCAGCAGGTCCTGAATTTGTTCAGAGCGAGCTTAGCGGTGGACAGAACTTCATCATTTTCGCACTCATTAAGGCAATAACCTTTGCAGGTGGAGTATATGTCATTCTTTCAGGTGTAAGACTGATCTTAGGCGAAATCGTTCCTGCTTTCAAGGGAATCGCAACGAAGATCGTTCCAAACGCCAAGCCGGCTCTTGACTGTCCAGTAGTATTCCCTTATGCACCTAATGCGGTAATTATCGGATTCCTGTCCAGTTTCGTCGGTGGTATCATCGGTATGGGTATTCTCATAGCCATCGGTGCTCCAGTAATTCTGCCAGGTGTTGTTCCTCACTTCTTCACAGGTGCAACAGCAGGTGTATTCGGTAATGCAACGGGTGGTAGAAGAGGTGCCGTATTGGGTTCTATCGCAAACGGTCTCCTCATCACATTCCTTCCGGTATTGCTTATGCCGGTACTTGGAAACCTCGGATTTGCCAATACCACATTCAGTGATGCTGACTTCGGTATCGTAGGAATTTTACTCGGTAATATTCTAAGACTGTTCAACTAATCAGGATGATGAGATGAAGAAGGATATCCGAAAGGGCATGATGCCATTTCGGATATCCGTTTTTTATCTGCTCTTATTTTTCAGTTCGTTAAGCTTTCCTGCCAGTGCGAAATATTCACGTTCAAGCTCAGGCAGGTTCACTTTTGCTGCAAGGGTCATTTTATGGGCAAGCTCTGCAAGATTCATCTCGAGAATCAGAATATCCTCATGGGAATCGACCTTAGGTTTCTGCTTGTCCAGAAAGTATTCATAGTCTCCTTCGAAGGTCTTCAGTCTTTTCTCCTCCAGAAGCCAGATTTCTTCGGCTACAGCTTTAATGAAGTAGCGGTCATGGGAAATGAGAAGAATCGCCCCTTCATATCCCGATAGAGCTTCCTCTATGATCTCTTTCGTTTCGATATCGAGAAAGTTTGTGGGCTCATCGAGTATGAGCAGGTTGCATTCTTTAAGAATGAGTTTGCACAGCTCAACCCTCAGTTTCTCCCCATAACTCAGTGAACCGATTTTCTGGAAGACCATATCCTTAGTGATCCGCATGGAACCTAAAAGGTTCCTGATTTCTGATGGATCATCAGAGTATCTGCCAAGGTCCTCGAGAGGAGTCTTGTCTTTTTCCAGATGGTAAAGCTCTTGGGAAAGATAGCCAATCTTTGCTGATGGCGGAATGTGGATTCTTCCATCATAGCTTATCTGTCCAAGGATGATTTTCATAAGCGTCGTCTTTCCGGCTCCGTTTTCTCCAAGAAGAGCGATCTTGCTTTTGTTTCGGATATGGAAGTTCACATGCTCAAAAAGACTGAAATCAAAAGATTTTGCGATATTTTCTCCACGAACGAGAACAGGCGATGCCTTTTCTTCGGATATGTTGAAGGCGAGATTGACCTCTTTTTCATAGTGGGGTCTTTCCATGACCTCCATTTTCTCGATACGCTTTCGCATGGATTTCGCTTTCTTCTGGAGCTGTTTATTTCTTGATCTCAGATAGTCGTTTTTGGATAAGCCTTCCAGCTTGTTTGCTTTATCCGATATTCCTTTGGCTGCAGCTTCAAGTTCTTTTCTTTTTTTTGTGTATTTAATATACTCTATATTCTGTCTTCTGATTTCTTCTTCTCTTTTCTTTCGGAAGAAGGTATAGTTTCCGGAATACTTCTTAAGAGTACCCTGATCCAGATGGTGGATCTCGTTCACCGTGTGGTCGAGGAAGTCACGGTCATGGGAGATGAGAAGGACTGCTCCTCTGTATGATGCCAGATATTCCTCAATGACTTCTATACTTCTCGTATCCAGAAAGTTTGTGGGCTCATCCAGAATAAGCAGTGGTGGATGGTCTTTCACAGCATTCAGAAACAGCAGCTTCGTTTTTTCTCCTCCGCTCAGTCTGCTGATTTCTCTATTCATCATTTTCCTGATGGAGAGATCTTCCATGAGCTTAAAGAGATCTTTATCATAATTCCCTTTGAGAATGTCTTTCAGGGTTTCATCTGTTACTGAGCTGCTTTGGGGAAGGTATCCATATGGACACCCAAGGTGAACTGTTCCTCCGGTCGGGTCGATGCTGCCTAGAATGATGCTGATGAGTGTCGTTTTTCCTGACCCGTTACGGCCGAGGATCCCAATACGGTCATTGTCATGAATCTCGAGAGATACATGTTCAAAGAGATCCTTACTTGGGAATTTCATGTACAGGTCTTTAATGATTAATTTCTGCAAGTCTACCACCTCGTAGTTCTTGCCAGTACTTCTTCATTTCTGAATCTTAGAGGCAAGATATTTATTTCTCATGATGCATTTTTTTAATCTTCACGTTTCTTTACCTCCTGTTTTTTCTGCTTACAGTATAGTGGATGAACAGGTAGAAATCAAACAAATACTGCAAATATAGAACAAGTGAAATTTAATGGTGTATCTACCGAGGGTGTAAATATAAAGGTATAATAAGGATATCGTTATAATAATGAGACATAAGTACGGTAGATGAAAGGGGAAATTATGATCAGCAGAAAACTGAAAATACTCGTAGCCAAGATTACACTTCTATCCATGATTGCAGCGGGGACATCTGCAATTCTTCCACTCCATTCTGATTTAAAGTGGGCTGACAATGCAATGACCGTCATGGCGGCAGAAACCGGAAAAGTGACTGTCACATGCAGCTCGCTCTGGACTTATTCAAGAGCGGCATGGGCAGCCAAAATCGCTGTGGTTTCAAAAGGAACCTCCTTCAACGTTGTCGATAAGTTGGTTGTTGACGGAAGAGAAATGTATAGACTGGATAACGGCAGATACATCACTGCAAATCCTGCGTATGTTTCGTTCCAGGGATCAGCAGCAGTAGCTGCTCCTGCACCTGCACCGACACCTGCTCCGGCTCCTCAAGCAGGTAGCGAGATGGCGACAACAGCAAATCTCTATATGAGAACTGGCCCGGACTCAGGGTACAAGAGCATCAGAATCATTCCAAACGGAAGCAGAGTTACGGCCCTTGAAAGCCAGAATGGCTGGTATAAGGTCAGCTTCTCGGGTTCAACTGGATGGTCTTCAGGGAAGTATCTTAAAGCGGCAGCGGTTTCAGTACCGGCACCACCGGTAAGTGCGGCAGCGACCTATGTCAGAACAAATGCAAATCTCAACCTCAGAAAAGGAATCGGAACTTCCTTTGGCATACTTTCTACAATTCCATCGGGAACACCTTTTAAGGTCCTCGCAGCATCCGGCGGCTGGTATCAGGTCAGCTATAATGGACAGATAGGATGGGCCTCAGGAAGCTATATGACAAAGATCAGCAGTTATTCTGAAAAGGTGATCAGCATCCCCTATGTCAATCAGTATGCACCGGTATATGCACCAATGGGCTGTGAGGGAGCAAGTCTTCTGATGGCACTTCAGTTCAAGGGAAGCACCAGTGAAGGTCTTAAGTCGTTCCTCGAAAAGATGCCTATGACGGAAAGAAATCCGTATACAGGATTTGCAAGCACTCCATTTGCAGTTGTCCAGGGCACACCTGAGATCTTTCAGTCCATCTTCCCGGAAGCGCTTACAGCTTACGGAAGAAACTACAGTGCGAATGTGACGGATATATCCGGTTCTACGACAGAACAGCTGAAGGCTGAAATCGACAAAGGAAATCCTGTGGTTGTCTATGTGACGACAAGAAACTACGAAACACCAAAATGGAAAGTCTATGATATGGGCGAAGCCGGTATGGTGAATATCGTCGACAACATGCATGTGATGGTGCTGACAGGATATAACTCAGACGGCAGTTATCATGTGACTGACCCTGCAAGCAGCAGGAAAACCTACTGGGTAACCAGGGAGAAATTTGAAGCTTCCTACAATGCTTTGAAATGGGCAGTTGTTGTAAAGTGATTAATCATATAGATATTTAATAATGAAAGCTCTTGGATTGCGGAAGTCTATGCAATCCAAGAGCTTTTCAGATTTTATTACATAGTAATACATATTAAATATAGATATAATTATGATGATGATTATAATAAATAGTAAATATCTGAAGTAAACATAAATTGCGTAAAATTGACTATTGTTATAATTAATTATATCTGATAATATGTCCTTATAAAACCAAAGGGGGGTAAATTAATGAGAAATGGTAAGTTCAAAAAACCTTTTTACAAAAAGTGGTGGGTGTGGGTGTTAGCTGTTATTGTAATTGGTGCTGCTTTAAGTGGTGGCGGGGATGGAGATCCTAATGATGGGGTAGTAGATAACGAAAAGCCTGTGGCAGAAGAAGCTAGTGAACAACCAGAAGAGAGTGCCACCCCTATCGTAGAGGAAGAAATTGTTGAAGTTGGTATTGGAACACCAGCAACAATTGCAGGTGTTTCATTTACGGTCAATACAGTTGAAGAAACAAAAAAAATATCCTCCGGTAATGAATTTATTGAGGATGTGGAAACTGAGGGTAAATTCTTAATTCTAGATATAACAATTAAAAATGATAAGAAAGAACCAATAACAATTGACTCAAGCTTCTTTAAATTAATCACATCGAATAAAGTTGAATATGACCCCAATACAGATGGTGCAGTAATAATGGCTATGATGAATGAAGCAGACTTTTTCTTGCAACAAGTTAATCCAGGACTAAGCAAAACGGGAAAAGTAATATTTGAAGTTGGAGCTGATATAGATTTGAACAGTTTAATTTTAAGAGGTCAAACTGGTTTTTGGGGAACTGAGACGGTTGAAATAAGCTTAAAACAATAGAAAAAGAAGAGGAAGGATTCCAAATGGATTTCCTTCCTCTTCTTTTTCTATAATCTGATTTTCTTGAATATCCAAGGATAGAGACCGATCGCCACAAAAGTGATCATGAAGTAGCGGATGAAATCAAAGATGAGTGTATCAAGAAATATCTTTTCCAGTCCGACTTTGATGAACAGTATGAGGATGACGCCAAGAAGCACTCTCAGAACTTTTCTTAAAAGGGTACCTTCAGTGCTGAAGTTTACGAGCTTTTTCTCCATGTATATACCCAGCACGAAGCCTATATAGGAAGCCAGGGCTTTAATGAAGTCTCCTGAATCTGCAAAAAATAGTGCAGGAATAAACAGGACAAGTACTATAAGGTACAGCTTCATCGGCTCAAACTTTCGGATGAGTTTTGAAACTGCATACGCTACAAGAAGACCAAGAAGAATCCCGACGATCGCATCTTTTGGATAGTGTACACCAAGATACAGCCTTGAAAGTCCGATGAGGACCATAAGGGTCATGGCGATGATGGTCACCGCTCTGTTTTTCATGTTGATGGCAAAAGCACCTGCTGTTGCCCCGGCGTTCTGGCTGTGACCGCTGGGGAATGATTTCCCGGTTGCTGTTTCCGGCCTTATTGTCCGGATACCTTCCTGTCCGATGGGTCTTTCCAGAAAGAAGAGATCCTTAAGCGAGTTGTTGAAAAGAAGACTTGTGAAGAGTGTGAATGCCAGCACTTCACCGAATTTCTTATCAAGAGTCCAGAAGATGACTGCAAGAAGCGGCACGATGAAGATTTCTTCGCCCAGCATGGTGATGCCTTCAAAGAAAGCGTCGAGAAAGGGTGTATGTATGCTTTGAATTGCTCTTAATATCTCCAGTTCCATAATTACCTCCGTTGATTATATTTTTGTAGTATATCATATTATCTTTTGTCAGAAACTGAAGAAGATGTGAATTTTTTCTAAAACAAAGCGCCCAGTTCCTACATCGAGGAGCTGGACGCATATGATGGTGCCGGTGGCCGGTCTCGAACCGGCACGGTATCACTACCACGGGATTTTGAGTCCCGCACGTCTGCCAATTCCATCACACCGGCATACTTTTAACTTACTTTACGATGATACCACATCTTAAGAACAGAAATCAATAGCCAGAATGGAGTTAGGCCTCAGTAAATACAGGCTTTCTGAGCTGCACTTGACCCGGCACTTTTCATAAAACAGGTTGAAGCGGAAGCAAACTGTGGTATCATATCAGTGATAGAAGATTTTATTGGGGAGGACAGAAGATCCATGGACAATATTTTAAATGAGGCTTTAGTTGAAGGTATAAAGGTATCCAATGGGGGGAGCGTGGCAACCTATATTCCGGAGCTTGCCAAGGGCGATCCAAAGGATGTTGGGTTTGCAATGATGGACCTTGAGGGGAACCTCTTTACCAGAGGAGAATATCTTAAGCGGTTTACCCTCCAGAGCATAACGAAGGTGATTTCGCTGCTTCTTGCGCTTGAAGACAACGGGATGGAGGAAGTGTTCAGATATGTGCATATGGAGCCTACAGGTGACCCGTTCAACTCCATCATGTCCTTTGAAGTGAAGAATCCCGAGAAGCCTTTCAACCCCATGATCAATGCTGGCGCAATGGTTGTCACATCACTCATCAAAGGGGAAGGGAAGAAGGAGAAGATTTCCCGGATTCTTGAATTTACAAGTCTTCTCACAGGAAACGAGAAGACCGTATATGATGAAAAGGTCTATCTTTCGGAAAAAGAGACAGGAGACAGAAACCGCTCCCTTGCCTATTTCATGAAGAGCACGGGCATCATGAAGGGCAATCCTGAGGAGACACTCGATCTTTACTTCATGCAGTGCTCCATTCTCGGAAACTGTCTGGATATTGCGACAATCGGAGCAGTTCTTGCCGGTAACGGTATTCATCCGGTTACCGGAGAGAGAGTCCTCAAAAAAGAGAATGCAAGAATTGTAAAGACCATAATGACCACCTGCGGCATGTATGACGCATCGGGAGAGTTTGCTGTATCCTGCGGAATTCCTGCAAAGTCAGGCGTGGGCGGAGGCATCCTTGGGGCGGTTCCGGGAAGATACGGCATAGGGACGTTCGGACCCACTTTAGATCGTAAAGGGAACTCCACGGCAGGAATCAGAATCATGGAATACCTCTCGAAAAAGCTGGACCTTTCCATTTTCTAAAGAACTTATGAAGAAATACACAGGAATCTTAATGAAAGGTTCCTGTTTTTTTCACCTTGTAATCGTCTATAATGGTAGTAAGTAAAAACTTAAGAGGTGATGTCATGTTAAGGTTTATCGATGCAGGAGAATCCCATGGACAGGGACTATGTGCCGTTATTGAGGGACTGCCTGCAAATTTCACCATCCGAAAGGAACTGATCGACAAAGAGCTGAAGAGAAGACAGACAGGTTACGGTCGTGGAGAAAGAATGAAGCTTGAAAAAGATCAGGTGGAAATCATCTCCGGACTTAGCGATAACAAGACTACAGGGGGACCTGTGACCATACTTATCCAGAACAGAGACTACGAGAACTGGAAGAACAGAAAGAGCGAGGAGACCTTTGTGTCTGTTCCAAGGCCAGGTCACGCCGATCTTACCGGAGAATTCAAATACGGTACAGGAAACCTTCGAAACTCCATAGAAAGAAGCTCTGCACGAGAAACAGCCATAAGAAGCGCAGTAGGCGCTTTATGCAGGCAGATTCTTTCAGAACTAGGCATTTCCATACGCTCCAAGGTTCAGACCCTCTATGGATTAAATGACACCTTCTGCGATCTTTTCGATGACAGTCTCTATGAAATGATCGAAGAGAGTCCCATGAGGGTGCTGAAAAACGAGGAGTCCTTTATCGCCCTCATGGACAGTGCAAGAGACAAGGGAGACACTTTAGGCGGATGGGTCTATGCATCCTGCGAAGGGGTCATGAGAGGTCTCGGCTCTTTCATGCACTATGACAGAAGGATGGACGGGATCATATCCGGAGCCGTCATGGGCATACAGGGCGTAAAGCAGGTATCTATAGGAAATCCTTTCCTGAACTTCACAGGATATACATATCATGACGGTATAATCTACGAAGACGGAAAGCTTACAAGGCTTACGAACCACGCTGGTGGCATCGAGGGCGGGATCACAAACGGTGAAAATATCGATGTGTACTGCTATATGAAGCCCATACCGAGCATTCTACTTAAGATTCCTTCTGTGGATCTTAAGGAAAAGAAGAACACGGAATCAAGATACGAGAGAAGCGATGTATCGGCAGTTGTTCCACTATCCATCGTCCTTGAAAATGTTCTGGCTTTCGAGATTCTCAAGGAGATTCTCAATACCTTCTCAAGAGACAACAAGGAAGAGCTTCTGGCAGCCATAAAATACAGAGAAAAACGTTTAGGAGAGTTAGATGAGCAGATTATTAATTATTGACGGACACAGTATCATGAACAGGGCCTTTTATGCCAATCCTGATTTCATCACATCGAAAGGACAGCATACAGGGGCGGTTTACGGTTTCATCAATATGATGATGAAGATCAAACAGGATCTCAGCCCGGATTATATCGTCTGTGCCTTCGACAGAAAAGCACCGACCTTCAGACATCTGGAATATGTGGATTACAAGGCCGGAAGAAAGAGAATGCCGGAGGAGCTTGCAACGCAGTTTCCTGTAATGAGGGAAGTTCTCAAGCATATGGCAGTGGACATTCTTGAGATCGACGGATTTGAGGCGGATGATGTCATCGGAACGCTGTCTCTTAAAGCCGAGCATGAGGGAGATGAAGTCTATGTCCTCTCCGGAGACAAGGATACTCTGCAGCTGGCTTCAGACAGAACCAAGGTCGTCATCACCAAGAAAGGTGTCAGTGTCGTGGATATCTACGACAGAGATAAATTTGTTGAAGAGTTCGGTATTACACCGACCCAGTTCATTGATGTTAAGGGACTTATGGGCGATCCATCCGACAACATCAAGGGGGTTCCCGGTATCGGAGAAAAGACCGCTTTCAAACTGGTCCAGGAGTACGGTTCCATCGAGAACATTCTTCTGAATACCGAAAACATCACCATGAAGAAGGTCAGGGAAAATCTCATCACTTATGCGGAAGATGCCATATTCTCCAAGAGACTGGCAACAATCATCCGTGATGTTGATGTGGAGATGGACATGGACAAGCTAAGGAGCGCGGATGAATATAATGTCAACGAGCTGAGAAGACTGTTCTCGGAGCTCGAGTTCAAAAGCCTCCTCACAAAGCTTGATGCGGAAAACAAAGTAGCGGAAGTGCCAAGAATCGCCGAAAAAGTGGAATATGTCTATGTGGATGAGCCGAAGGATCTGGGCGGAGCGCTGGGTTTCATTATGGAAGCTGCCGTGAAAGGTGAACCCGTATCACTTTTCTTCGATGTGCATCATGCACCGAAGCTTTCAGAAAGAGAAATGAAATGGATGGTCCTCTCAACGGAAAAGGACAGTATCTTCATCGAAACGGAAAGGATTTTTGAGGATGAGATGGCCGTGAAGATTCTGAAAGGCATTCTCGAAGATCCTCAGCTGCCTAAAATCTCCTATGACATCAAGGATGGACTGACCATATTTAAGCGCATGGGCATCGAAATGAGAAATGTCACCTTTGATGTGAATCTTGCGGCCTATCTTCTTGAACCTTCAGACGGAAAGCTCTCGCTGAGAGATCTGACCCTGAAGAACATCGGCGATGCCGTCGTTCCTGAAGGAAAAGACGGAGAAGTGTACCTTGCAAGAAAACTCTTTGTCCTTTATGAGAAGTTCAACGACGATATGAAAAACACTGAGCTGTTCCCCCTCTACTATGATGTGGAGCTGCCGCTTACTCTGATTCTTTCCGATATGGAAATCGAAGGATTCAATGTGAATGAAAAACTGCTGGATGAAATGACCGTTACCTTCAAGAAGGATATCGATCAGCTGGAAAAAGAGATCTACGAACTTGCGGGAGAACCTTTCAACATCAATTCTCCGAAGCAGCTGGGCACAATTCTCTTCGATAAGCTCTTCCTTCCTGTCATCAAGAAGACAAAGACCGGATATTCCACAAATGTGGAGGTTCTTGAGGCGCTGAAGGACAAGCATCCCATCATCGGAAAGATCATGCAGTACAGAACCGTCACGAAGATCTACAGCACCTATATCATAGGTCTTAAAGCGGCCATCGACAAAGATGGAAGAATTCATTCCACATTCAATCAGACCCTTGCCACTACGGGCAGACTCTCGAGTACGGATCCGAATCTGCAGAACATCCCCATCAAGCATGAAATGGGCAGGGCTATAAGAAAGGTGTTCATTCCTCATGATGAGGACTCTGTACTTCTATCCTGTGACTACTCGCAGATTGAGCTTCGGGTCCTTGCGCACATCTCAGGTGATGAGAAGATGATCGAGGCCTACAACGGCGACATCGACATTCATACAAAGACCGCTTCGGAAGTGTTCGGAGTACCGATTGATGAGGTCACCTACCAGCACAGAAGCAGCGCAAAGGCCGTAAACTTCGGCATCATCTATGGCATGTCCGATTTCAGTCTGTCCAATGATCTGGGCATATCGAGAAAGGAAGCCAAGGAATATATGGAGATCTATTTCTCCAGATATCCCAAGGTTAAAGAATACCTGGACAACATCGTTCTTGAAGCCAAGGAAATGGGCTATGTCAGGACCATCATGAACAGAAGAAGATACATTCCGGAAATCAATCAGAAAAACAAGATCGTACAGGCGGCAGGCATACGCCTTGCCATGAACAGTCCGATTCAGGGAAGCGCTGCAGACATCATGAAGATGGCTATGGTCAAGGTATATAATGCCCTGAAGAAGAACGGTCTTTCTTCGACACTCATTCTGCAGGTGCATGATGAACTGATCCTGAATACAAAGAAGGATGAGATTGAAACTGTGAAGAAACTGGTTCGCGAAGAAATGGAAAATGCCGTCCAGCTGAAAGTGAAGCTTCAGGCAGAAGAGTCTGTCGGCGATACCTGGTTCGAGGCTTAGGCGGATCTATGGTGAAGATTGGACTGACTGGCGGCATCGCCACAGGAAAAACCACCATATCCAGGCATCTTTCGTCTCTAGGTATAAAGGTCATCGATGCGGATGAGATTGCAAGAGAAGTGCTGGATCTTTATCCGGAGATTCTCCGGTATCTCAGAAGCACCTACGGAGACCGGGTATTTAAAGACGGAAAGCTTGACCGGAAAGCCCTTGGCAGAATCATATTTCAGAGCGATGAGGACAGAAAAAACTATCACGATGTCATCATGCCGAGGATAAGAGAAGAGATAGGGAGAAGACTGAAAGAAGAAAACGGAGCGTTTGTCGTACTTGATGCACCACTACTTTTTGAAGAGAACTTTCATAAGGATGTGGACGTGACCATAACTGTTTATGCTGATGAAAATGTTCAGCTTAGAAGGCTTATGGCACGGGACGGATTTACAGAAGATGAGGCGAGGAGAAGAGTCCGGACCCAGATGAACCTTGAGGAGAAAATGAGACTTTCCACCTATGTTGTAAACAACAGTGGAAAACTTCAAGATTCACTGGAAGATCTGGAGAAGATCCTTGAAAGATTAGGGTTTTATGATGAGAAGGAAGAAGAGATTGAAGAAGAAAAGAAAGACATTTAGAAATATTGTGCTGCTTATGCTTGCCCTTATGATCGGAACTTGTGCATATGTTGTGTACGGCAGACTCTTTCCGCTGGAACATGAAGAGATTGTGGAGAAGTATGCCAGCGAGTATGGAGTGGACCCGTATCTTGTCTACGCGGTAATCCATACAGAGTCAAGGTTCAGAGAAAGCGTTGTTTCACCGGCTGGCGCCATGGGTCTCATGCAAGTGACGGAAGAGACAGGCGAATTTATTGCAAAGCGCCTGGAAATCGATGGGTACGCTAAAGAGATGCTCTTTACGCCTGAGACGAATATCCGCATGGGCGTATATTATCTCAGCTACCTTGAAGAGAGCTTCCCCATCAAGGAGACCCAGCTTGCAGCCTACAATGCGGGACCGAACAGAATCCGTGAATGGCTTCTTGATGATGAGATCTCCAGCGGCGATGTCCTCACGGATATTCCTTTTGAGGAGACGAAGGATTATGTGGAAAGAGTGAGCCTGAGGGAGAAAATCTACAGGACGCTCTATTTCTTCAGAAACTGACATTCATAAATCTGTATACAGTGAGAGATGAAAAAATATCGCAAAAAAGAATCACCGTGTCCGAGAAAAGCATCAGCTTTTCTCGGACACGGTGATTTATTTAGATTTCTATCTGTCGCTGTCTTCCTTCAGCGCCTTCTTGACAAGCTTTATGACATTGCTGTTGTTTCCGTAGTTGAGTGTACCGAAACGGTAGATCTTGACGGAAGCAAGGGCTATGAGTACTGCAGTCACAAGAAGAATTCCATAGGAAATCACAAGTTCCATAATGGTGACGCTTGAAACCGCATAGCGGACAAACATGACCATAAAGGAGGTGAAGGGAACAAAGGATGTGATCTTCAGAAGCAGGCTTTCTGGCAGGTTAAGACTGAACATGGAGATGAAATAGGCAACCATGACAAACATGGTCACAAGTGTTGTTGCCGAGGGTACATCCTCAACCTTGGACATGAGTGCTCCAATCCCTGCATAGATGAAGAGAAGGAGGAAATATCCTGTAAGGGCAAAGAGGATATAGACCGCAAGCAGATCAGGGTCGATGCGAAGGTTTAAGAACTGAAGTATCTCTTCACTGTAGCTTCCGGAGTTCAGTCGGTAGCCAAGGAAAAGGGTGACGCCCATGGCGGCAGCCTGCAGTATTCCTGCGGTACCTGATGCAAGCACTTTACCGATGATGAGACTGTTGGTGTCTGAGCTTGTAATGAGAATTTCCATGGTACGGTCGCTTTTTTCTCTGGCCACATAGGTAGCCACGTTGTTGCCGTAGAACATGATGATCATAAAGGTCACCATGATGAGCATATAGACAATCCAGTACTGGTTCTGGGAATCTTTACCGAGCACTTCGGTTTCTCCTGTGATGGCTATGCTGCCCATGATGTTTCTTATTCCATCCACATCATATCCCTCTTCAAGGAGTGCCTTGTCCTCAGCATATGCGCGCAGCGCGGTGTCCATCATGACGTCACCGCCGGAATACATGCCCACATTGTTGACCACGACGGTGTATTCTGTTTCAGACTTC
This sequence comes from Proteiniclasticum sp., assembly GCF_032054185.1. Classification (NCBI taxonomy): domain Bacteria; kingdom Bacillati; phylum Bacillota; class Clostridia; order Eubacteriales; family Clostridiaceae; genus Proteiniclasticum; species Proteiniclasticum sp. Next base: position 55,747 of record NZ_DAMBTF010000001.1, on the reverse strand, counting down.
AGAATATAGCCTGTGGATACCGTTTCTTCTATTACGGCATCTTTGAGTTCCTCGCTGGTATCAAAATAGGTCAGTTTTATGCCCGCCAGTTTTTCTTCCAGAAGAGCCTGATCGATGTCGTCTGTTTCCAGGAACATTCCGAAGTTACCGGAAACCGCTCCCGGTTCTTCTGCTGCCACTTCTTCGCCGTTTATCATCTTAAGGATAGTCGGAAGGGTGGTGGCGATGATGATGATTGCGCAGATGACAACGGTTGTTACGATATACGCTTTCTTTTTAAGAAGACCTTTCAGTTCAAACTGATATACAGTACTTAAATTCTTCATAGCTGATCACCTGCCGTTTCCACAAAAATATCTGTCAGTGACGGACGATAAGGAGAGAAGCTTCTCATTTCCATACCCCGGTCAAGAATTGTCTTCATGATGAGTGAAGGATTGTCCACGTCCGGTACATGGATGATGTAGGAAGTCTTGTCCTTCTTCACTTCCACTTCTCCAAAAGGTGAGAGTACACTTTTAAGAACGCCCTCGTCGGCTCTTTCAGCCTGAATGCGGAACCTGTTTCTGCCTCTTGAAGTTCTGATCCCGTCAAGATTTCCGGTAAGGACGATTTCTCCCTTATTGATGAGGGTGATCTCATCACAGAATTCTTCAACATAGGACATCTGGTGGCTGGAGAAAATGACCAGCTTGTTCGCTCTGATCAGCTCGATGATGATGTCTTTAAGTACCATGGAGTTGACCGGATCAAGTCCGCTGAAGGGTTCGTCAAGGATGACGATATCAGGGTTGTTGACAAGCGCTTCTACAATCTGGATTTTCTGCTGGTTTCCTTTTGACAGGGTGTCCAGTCTTTTCTTCTTGTACTCGGACAGACCGACTCTTTCGAGCCAGTAGTCGATGTTCTTCTGCATCTCTTTCTTTTCGCCACCTCTCAGCATACCGAAATACTGCAGCTGGTGGGCGATCTCTTCCTTGGGATACATGCCTCTTTCCTCAGGAAGGTAACCTACTTTATAGTCCTCCGGTCTGAAGATTTTTCCGTCCAGAACAAATTCACCTTTGTCCTGTCTGAAGACACCCATGAGGGCACGAAGTGTTGTGGTCTTGCCCGCACCGTTACGTCCGAGAAAGCCCATGGCTCTGCCGCTTTCCACTTCGAAGGAAATATCTTTGAGGATTTCGACATCGGAAAAGCTCTTGTATATATTTCTGACTTCCAGTTTCATTATTTTCTCCTCTCACTCTGTTTGAATCAATTTCTCATTGATACATTGTTAACAATATATACCAAAGATATTATTATGTCAAATATCTGGGCAAGGTAAATCTGATGTCTATATAGAAGCAGGGCATGACCTTTAAAGGAGAAAATCCTTCTTTTTACAATCGCCGCAGCGCTCTGTGATGAAGTGGAAGAGATGAAAAGGTGTATTCATATCGATTCTTCCTAAAGTCTTTATCGACAAGATATATTTTCAGCAGAATACAAAAATCCCCCTGAATAATGACTTACGTCTGATTCAGGGGGGATGATTCATAAACGGATTAGAGGTCTAGGGTATCTTCAGTGACCATGACCAGAGCCGAATGGGCTTTGAGGGTAATGTTCTCCTCCATGGTGCTCCAAAGAGGAAGGATTCCTGCGTGGTATTTGTCCACAAGAACATCCCAGCTGGCTTTAGGTAGGGTGATATCCTGATTTTCAAAACCGCCGTTGAAGGCAACGAGGAATGTTCTGCCGTTCACCGGATCCTTAAGAAGGTAGGTGACGATATTTTCCTTATTGAGCTTCAGTGGTGCCTGCTTGAACCTTGTGTAGAAGATGAGGTTTTTCTTAATCTCTTCTTCCGTATGCATTCTAAATGCGGGGAATTCTTTTCTGAGGGCGATGAGTCCTTTGTAATAGTTGAAAACATCGATGTTTCTTGACTTCATGTTCCAGTTGAGCGCATTGATGGAGTCAGGAGATCTGTAGGAATTATGATCGCCGAACTTCGTTCTCAGGAATTCTGATCCTGCATGGATGAAGGGCACACCCTGGCTGGTGAGGACAATGGCATCTGCAAGCTTTGATATGTTCTTTATGGTCTCTTCGCTCTCTCCATGATTTGAAGCAAGCAGCTTATCATAAAGAGTGAGGTTGTCATGGGCAGCCACATAGTTGATGCTCTGTCCAGGTCTTACTGCCCAGGGGAAGTCAGTATACATGATGTCGCTGTAGTTTATTTCAGGATGATAGACAGAACCGGCTATACCGAATTTCACGGATTCAGTAAGACCACCTCCGCTGACAAAGCCACCGCGTTCATTGAAGAACACATGACCCTTGATGCCGTCTCTGAAATCATCATTGAATGCACCGATTCCTGGCGCTTCTCCTATGTTTCTCTTCATGAGTCTTTTCTCTTCGGCAAGTGCACTGTCGCCGCCCGTCCAGCCTTCTCCGTAGAGAATGATGTCGGGTTTGATTTTTCTTAAAGCTTTCTCGATGAGCAGCATGGTTTCAGTATCGTGTATACCCATGAGATCGAATCTGAATCCGTCGATCTTATACTCTTTCACCCAGTGTATGAGCGACTCGATCATGAACTTTCTCATCATCGGTCTCTCGGATGCGGTTTCATTTCCGCAGGCTGATGCATCGGTAAATACGCCGTCCCTGCTTCTATGATAGTAAAGGGGGACGGATTTATGGAAATTCGAGCAGAGATTGTCTGATGTATGGTTATATACCACATCCATGATTACGCCCATTCCATTCTTGTGGATGCCCATAATCAGCTTCTTAAGCTCAGTGATTCTCTTTCTTGGGTTTCTTGGATCCGTTGAATAGGACCCTTCAGGAACATTGTAGTTTAATGGGTCATAGCCCCAGTTATAGGATTCATTTTCTTTGGATTCATCCAGACAGTTATAGTCGAATATGGGCAGAAGCTGAACATGGGTAACCCCAAGTTCCTTCAGATGACTCAATCCTGTGGTATGTCCTTTATGATTCCTTGTATCTTCCTCAGCAAATCCGAGATATTTTCCTTTATGCTCTGCACCTGATGCCTCATGAATGGTCATGTCTCTCACATGGACTTCATAGATGATGGCGTCTACAGGGTCCTTAAGTTCTGGTGCACTGTGTTCTCTGAAACCGTCGGGATCTGTAGTTTTTAGATCCAGAAGGTATCCTTTGTCTCCGTTTATCCCTGCAGATGTGACATAAGGTCCTGGAGTATAGGTCAGCTCACCTTCATGATCGACTTCCAGAAGGTAGAAGAGTCCGTCTGCAAGAGCAGGCACATTGAAGAAATAAGTGCCGCTTACATCCTTCTTCATGGGATAGACAAATACAGGCTTCTGGTCCTCAGCATTCTGATAGAGCAGAAGATTCACCGATTGTGCAAGAGGTGCCCAGAATCTGATTCTGATTCCTTCAATGCCGTAGGTTACACCAAGATCGTCTCCGTCGTAGATCAGATGAGTGTTAAAGTATTCTGAATCATAAAACTCAGTGGTTTTCTGGAAATCCGGCAGAATTTGTGGTATCGCGATTTCTTCCTGAAGACGTTCGAGCTGCTTCAGTGTAATATCTTCCATCTATATAATCGTTCCTTTATCATTCATTGAATCCGGAAAGTTCCTTTAAAATAGGGGTATTAAACAATTGCTAATAATTCTCAATCCAGATTCTAGGTCTATGATAACTTATTAAGTTTCTGTATACAAGTGAAAAAACAAAAAGTTTGGCAATATGATAAAATCAGCAAAACCCTTGGATTCTGCTGATAATTATTGATGATTTATGCAGTTTTAAGGATTAATATTGCGATACAAATTGTTCATAATCACGTACTGTGATGAAATAATTCACTTTATTGGTGCTTGCTTTTTTATTACACGACCACATAAATGATAAAGGAGAGGATAAAAGAAAGGATTAAAGATATAAATAGACCGATAATTGCTTTGCCACTGCACTGACAGGTTGATATGACAGCATTGATCTCTTCTTCCGGGCAAATCTCAGTGTCGTAGGTGATGTACATGCTGTGGTAGTTTTTGTTTTTGTGGCATTTTATGACACCAGGAAGGCAACTGACCTTTCTTCTCAGTTTCCAGTATTCTTTAGGGGTCATATCTTTTTTTAGGGTAAAGCTGGATTCTGTAATGTTCATAATTTGCGTCTTCTTTCTTTTTTAAATTTAGTGTTGTATACAACGTATTTACATTTTTTATTATAGCAGAGAAATGACGGAATATATGTGAAATCTTGAACAAAATGGAAACTTTGTGAATTTATCAATTGGTCATACCCGAACAGCCTCTGGATGTATTAAAGATTGAAAAATGATATCACTATCACAAAAATGACCGATCAGACGAGGCTGGTGATCTCTTATGAGTTTTTTCATCATTTTATGATGTTAATCATGAGAAGCATTGAGGGTCATAAAAATGTATGTGTATTGAAGCTGGAGACCTGTTCAGGATGAGAAAGCGGGACAGACAGCCGCTGAAATTTTCATGTTTTCGTGAATATTTCCCTTGACTATTACAGGGGATGAAGATAGAATAATACATGTGATAAAAAACAGGCAGATGTGGCGGAATGGCAGACGCACTATCTTGAGGGGGTAGCGGGCAACAGCTCGTATGGGTTCAAGTCCCATCATCTGCACCATTTTTATATCACAGCAAACTGAATATGCAGATGTGGCGAAATTGGCAGACGCACTAGACTTAGGATCTAGCGCCGAGAGGCATGGGGGTTCGACTCCCTTCATCTGCACCAGTAAATGAAAACTCATGCAAGAAGCATGGGTCTTTTTTTATGTCAAAACATGAAAGCAAACTTCACAATTTGTGATATTAAGGAATAATAGGGTATACCGATATCTTAAAGGTCAGACCAATTAGTAAATAAGTGTCTGCAACTGATTTCTCGGGGAAAGAAATTAAACCTTAAGTGAGGTGATGGGAAAGTTAGACGTTGTGGTTGTGTTAATAAATATTTCAAGATTATTTTAGGGGGAAACAATGACAGTAGGAAAAAAAATATTAGCAGGTTTTAGCGTTATGGTTATTTTACTGACAATTATGGGAGGCTACTCAGTTATAGAACTGGGCAACGTAAATGGTCAGCTTAATGAGCTTTATGATCTTCATTTAAAGGGAGTAGAGTACATTAAAGAAGCTCAGGTGCAGCTTATCGCGGTGGGAAGAGCGCGAAGTAATATGCTTCTAGCCGCTACAAGTTCTGAAAGGACACAGCATATTGCGAATATGGAAAACCGGTTTTCTCTTTTCTAAGAGAGTATGAATGCCTTCTCGGGAGTCACTGTACTTGCAGAAGGGAAGCAGAGAAACAACGAAATACTAAGACTTTGGGAAACCGTAAAGGTGAAGGAAAGTGAAATCATAGGTCTTGTGGAAGACAATAACATGGATCAGGCAATGGTTACAGCTTCAGAAAGCAGGCAGATAGTCGATCAGATTGAAGCAGAAATCAGTAATCAGGTGAGGCTAAAAAATGAACTGGCACTTAATTCATATAATGCCAGCGATCGTGCTTTTGCCCGTACAAGTTTTATTCTCATGGGAATGATTGTGTTTAGTATCGCCTTGGCTGTTGCGACGACTTTTTACATGATCAGAATCATATCAAAGCCAATTGTCAGAATGGCAGCAGCAGCTGCGAATATTGCACAAGGGGATCTCACTGTTGAATCTATTAATATAAAAAATAAGGATGAGATTGGTGCACTGGCAGCTTCTTTTAACACGATGGCTGATGGGTTACGAACCCTCATCACGAGCATATCTGCTAGCGCTTCAGTCATCGCTTCATCTTCCGAAGAACTCTCAGCGTCTGCACAGGAATCTGCCCTGACTTCAGAAGAAGTGGCCAGAGCGATTTCGGAGATTGCAAGAGGTTCAGGTGAACAGGCGACAGATACAGAAAAAGCGACAGGAAGCGTAATCGATATCGGAAATCTTCTCATGCAGAACAGCAGATATATTTCCGATGTTTCAGATTCAGCACAGGAGATCACACTGAGAAAGGAAGAAGGCTTCCTCATTCTCAGACAGCTGGTTGAAAAAACCAGGCAGAACGACACAGCTGTCCAGACCGTCCATGACATCATCATGAGCAATAACGAGAGTGCTGTGAAAATTGAAAAGGCAAGTGTAATGATTCAGAGTATTGCTGATCAGACCAATCTGCTTGCTTTAAATGCGGCGATCGAGTCTGCTCGAGCAGGGGAAGCCGGTAGAGGATTCGCTGTAGTCGCTGAAGAAATCAGAAAGCTTGCAGAGCAGTCCAATATGTTTACAAAGGAAATCAAGGAAATCATCACGGAGCTTAAACTGAGATCACAGAGTGCTGTGGATACGACCCTTCAGGTTAAGGAAATCGTCAAGGAACAGGGTGACAGTGTTGCCAAGACCGATGAAAAGTTTAAGGCGATTGCTGTTGCCATTGAAAAAACCAAAACAATCACTGAAAATCTGATCAGATCTTCTGAAGCGCTGACAGCGAATAAAGATCAGATCCATGAGATTATGGAAAATCTCTCCGCAATCGCAGAAGAAAATGCTGCAGGAACAGAAGAGGCATCTGCTTCTATTGAAGAGCAGACTGCATCAGTTGAAGAAATTGCAAACTCCAGTGAGAACCTTGCGAAAGTATCCATGGAGCTCATGGGGCTTGTGGAGAAATTCATCGTATAATCACTTGCAGTTAATCGAGACAGTCAGACTGCATGATATAGACATGAGTGCAAAAAAAAGATACCCTGAAAGCTGAGTCAATCAGCATTCAGGGTATCTTTCTATCTATCTTATGCTGCTTTTCTAAACAGCCCATTTTCTATTTGATGTGAAGGCTACGGTAATCCATTTGTCCGTTTTGATGGGTTTCATGATGCTGTCCAGTTCTTCACGGACACGGTCCTGCTGTTTGATGGTCTGGACCAGAGAGTTTTCGTCCACGATGAAGTCGATCTCCACTCGGAGCTGCTTTCTTCTTTTTGTCACCCTCAGGAAAGATTCCTTCAGCTGGTACTTCTCTTCGATATCCTTTATCATTTCTTTAAGCGTTATGGCCAGTTCTCCTTCAGGAGAGACGCCAAGCACATCCTTAAGGGAACTTCTTATGGAAGAGATGGGATGTTTTGCAAAGCCTGCGGACATGACGATCACAATAATCGGATCGATATACACAAGGTATTGTGTAAAGAGCCTATAACGGTCAAGAAGAACCACAATACCGAAGGTGATGAGCACACCTATACTGGCATAGGTGTCAAAGAGCCATTGGGAGGACTCAGCGGTAAGCAGATAGGAATTGTATTTCTTCGATTTTCTTTTTAGATGCAGGTACATGAAGACACATGCAAAGGTGGAAAAAAGAGAATACGTCATGGCGGTGTCCGTATCCACTCTGCTGCCGCCAGTCGCGATGGAGTAGACTGCACTGACTACGGAGAAGGCGAGGACAACGAGAATGGCGGAATACTTTACAATCATCACAAGAGGCTCCACAATGGATTTTCCAAAGGGAAACTTCTTCCACTCGCTTTTCCCCATGAACCTTGCCGTTGCAAGAGACAGGAAGGACAGCATGACACTGATGAAGGAATAGAGTCCATCCAGGAGAATCATCTGAGACTGGGTATAAAGCCCGGCTGTGATTCCGATCACAGAAAAGATGATGGATAGGATAACAGAGTGTATGAGCAGTTTTTTTTCGATTTTTATTGTCGACATGATACTTTTTGCAGTTTCCAAACTGATTTTTTCGAGGTTCCGCACCCCTTGGAAAACCGCGGTCAGCACTCCTTTCATGATGTAATGTGAACTGATCTTTCTGATACTATTTCGTTGAAGCGATGGCTTCATAGATAAACATTTTCAGCTGTTCTTTGGAGCCTGTTCCATCGAAGCCTTTGGTTTCCATGAGGTAAACCTGCTCCGCGCCGTGCTCAAGAAGCCCGATGATGAAGTTCGAGAGGTAATTGAGGTCATAGGCTTCCTTCAGTCTGTCCTTTTCCCTATAAAGCGAAAGCTTCTCTTTGACCCAGTCATAATAGGGGATATAGAGATTCTCCCATTCCCTGAAGGAAGAGTAATAAGCCGTTCCTGAATAGATGAACCCGATGAGCTTTCGGTGCTTAAGGGTCTGATGATACATGAGATCTGTAAGCTGTGAGATAAACTCCTTCAGAGGGGTATCCGCCGAGAGGGGAAGACTCATGGCTTCTTTCAGAATATCTTCTATGATATGAGCGGCTATGCCTAAGACCAGCTCACTTTTAGACTGGAAATAGAGATAAAAAGTGCCTTGGGCAACACCTGCGTTCTTTACAATCTGTGAAACAGAGGTTTTCTCAAAGCCCTGCTCACCCATAAGGTCTACTGCAGCCCAGAGTATGGCTTCTTTTTTATTCATTATCATATGACCCCCTTGTTCAGAAAATAAAATGAATGACTGTCAGTCATTTTTATACAGAATAACATGAATAATGAATACGGTCAAATTTGAGTGATATATCAGTTGTGAACTGCCTCTAACATTTCTATAAAGTATTTGCATATCCATAGTTTTAGGTATTTATAATTGCTATACTTGTGCAAAAGGAGCGTGTTAATATGGATTTATCAAATCTTTTGAACTCTGTTCTTGGAGATGAGAGAATACTTCAGGAAATGAGCAGAAAAGTGGATGCTCAGCCGGAAGATGTGAGAAAAGCTGCAACCCTAGGTGTACCTACCCTTGTTGAAGCCCTCGACAGAAATGCGAGAGCAGACGGCAAAAGAGATGGACTGGCAAGAGCTCTGGAAGACCATCAGAATGATGATGTGGAGAACCTTGAAGGGTTCATCAATCATGTTGATGTTGAGGAAGGAGACAGGATGGTCGGTCATATCCTGGGCGAGCGTAAAATGAATGTGGAAAACAACATTGCGAAAAACACAAGCCTTGGTATCGGTCAGGTTTCAGGACTGATGTCCATGCTGGCTCCGATTCTTATCGGTATGCTGGCCAACAAGAAGAAAGAGCAGAATGTATCAAGGGACAGCATTCCTGATCTTACGGGGTCACTCGGCGGGCTTCTCGGTGGAAGCGGCGGCGGAGGCATCATGGACATCGCCAAGAAAATGCTGGATAAGGATGGAGACGGAAGTGTAATGGATGATCTATTAGGCAAGTTCTTCTAAACCATCTGTAATAAGGAACTTAATGAGGTATGCACGAACTGCATACCTCATTTATCATTCTAGTCTGTACTTTCAAAAATTCGGGAGAAATTTACTGCATTTCTGTTTATAATAGGATTGTAGCGGAGGGTAGATAAATGAAAGAGACAGATATGTATGAAGCACTGAAAGAACATTTCGAAGAACTGGGCTTTAAAGTCAGAAGTGAAGTGAGGGATATCGATATGGTTGCCCTCAAGGAGGATCTTCTTGTAGGCATTGAAATGAAAAGAGGACTTACGATTGAACTAATGGTGCAGGCGGCACTTCGTCAGAAAACCTGTGACCTAGTGTACCTTGCTGTACCTCGGCCAAGGAGGATTGTAAAGGACAAAGCCATGAACAATATGCTCTATCTTCTGAAAAGAATGGAGCTAGGGCTTCTTTATGTCGATGTGGAAAAGAATTCAGTGATTGAGGTATGTCCACCGGCTTTCTACGATCTTGATAAGGGCAGGCGGGCAAAGATGAAGGAAAAGCTGAGGATTCTTAAGGAAGTCTCCAGAAGATCTGTGGACGGTAATAAAGGAGGCTCCCGTGGAAAGAAGCTCCTTACAGCCTACCGTGAAGATTCCCTTCGCGCTGTGGCACTCATCAAGGTGAGAGGAGTCATTTCACCCAAGGAACTGAAGGCATTAGGCATTAAAGAAACACTTCTTTTCAAAAACTACTACAACTGGTTCGTCAAGGTCGAACACGGGAAGTATACACTTAATGGTTTGGAACCGTCCCATGAAGAGTACGGTATGCTCATCGAACAGTTCAGAAATGAATATATCTCCATGGATATACTTAAATAAATGAATAGCTCAGTCATTGTATATGGATATTTAAGGATAGATGACTTAATAATCTGAGAAAAAAATATGAATATTGTGGAAAAACTTAGAAAATTCTTTTTTGGGGGTTGTCAAGCCTAAAAGATTAGTTTATTATTGAAGAGGTTACAAGGCGAATCGTTTTGTAGTCACATTTTACAAAGGAGGTTACAAGCAGATGATGAAGAGCAATACAGTTATTTCAAGAATAAGTGCACTTTATGATTTCGACGCTATTTCTGCGCCTAGTTTTAAAGATATGATAATAGAAGAAGATTGTAACCTGGATAAGGTACTCACCGTATAACCTTTGTAATAAAAGCGTATGGATTTTGAGAAACCACAGGTTGCGACCTGTGGTTTTGTTGTATGATTATTTGTTTGAATTTTCATACATTTCACATAGTGAGATTATTGGGCAAGCGGATCCCTTGTTCATGAGCAAAACACGCAGGTACTGCGTGTTTTTTGATTGCGCGAAGAAGGAAAAGTATACAGACAGAATTGAAAGGTCGTGACACACATGAAAAAAGTACTGAGTTATCTTAAAGGCTACGGGGGTGCGTTCTCCCTGGCGATTATCGCAATTATACTGGCCACAGTCATGCAGCTGGCAGTGCCGATTCTTATTAAATATGCCATCGACTCTGTTGTAGGAGATGTCCCCGCCGGAAACCTGCAGTTCCTTATGGATGCATTCGGCAAGAGTCTTGGCGGAGTCGTACTCATCATCGTCATCATGAGTCTCTTAAGAGGAATTTTCATGTTTCTTAAAGGTTATCTCTCAAGCTATGCTGCAGAGAACATCGCCAAGAACATCAGAGAAAAGCTCTACAGACAGATTCAGTTCATGACTTTTGAACGGCATACAAGAAAAGAAACCGGAGACATGATCCAGAGATGCACATCCGATGTGGAAACCATCAGAAGGTTTTTAGGGGTGCAGGTTGTGGACCTTGGCAGAATCCTGTTTATGATCATTTTTACACTGATCATCATGGGAACCATGAATCTTCAGCTGACACTCTATTCCATGATCATGATCCCTGTACTCTTCGTCTTCAGCTGGGTATTCTTCACGAAGATCCAGAAGACCTTCAAAAAGTCGGATGAAGCGGAAGGGACACTGACAACCGTGCTTCAGGAAAATCTTTCCGGAGTCCGAGTCGTCAGAGCGTTCGGAAGAGAAGATTATGAAATAAAGCGGTTTGAGGAGGTGAACCGCACACACAAGGAAATCACCTATAAACTCATCGAAATCCTTGCAGTTTTCTGGTCTCTGTCAGACTTTCTGACATTGATCCAGAACGGAATCGTCCTAGTCGTCGGTGCAGGTATGGTCATACGAGGTGAACTCACCATCGGTACACTTGCAGCCTTCATCACTTACGTGTCCATGCTGCTCTGGCCTGTAAAACAGCTGGGCAGACTCCTCAGTGAGTTCGGTAAGACGACAGTTGCCATCGACCGTATCGAAGAGATTCTCCATGAGGAAATCGAGGTGGATACACCTGATGAAATCGAGCCTGAGATTTATGGAAGCATCGTTTTTGACAATGTTTCCTTCGGATACGACGAGCATCAGAAGGTGCTGAAGAATGTAAGTTTTGAGCTGCCTCTTGGCAGTACTCTGGGTATCCTCGGCTCCACCGGTTCGGGAAAATCGACCCTTGTGCATCTTCTGCAGAGACTATACGACTATGAAGGCAGCATAAAGGTTGACGGACATGAGCTGAAGAACATCAGACGGTCCTGGATCAGAAAAAAGATCGGACTGGTACTCCAGGAACCGCATCTCTACGCCAAGACCGTTAAGGAAAATATCGGAATCACCAAACGTGGATATAAGGAAAAAGAAATCTTCGATGCAGCTAAAGCGGCATCCATACACAGTAATATTCTGACCTTCAAGGAAGGTTATGACACGATCATCGGAGAAAAGGGTGTATCTCTTTCCGGTGGACAGAAGCAGCGTATCGCCATAGCGAGAACCATCATCGATGAAGAAAAGAAAATTCTGATCTTTGATGACTCCTTAAGCGCTGTGGATACCGAAACCGATATGCGAATCAGAAATGCACTCAAAGACAGAAGTAAAGACATCACGACACTGATCATCAGCCATAGAATTGCAACCCTTGCCGAAGCGGATAACATCATCGTTCTTGATGAGGGACGCATCGTACAGATGGGAACTCATGAGGAGCTGATCCGTGAGGAAGGACTCTATAAGAGAATCTGGGATCTGCAGCAGATGGTTGTCTAGTGATCAGGTGTCACCAGGAGGGATTTAACAATGGAAGAACAAAAGGAAATGAAACTTAAAGTAGACAAACGGATATGGAAGGAAATGTTCCGATATTTCAGCGTCTTCAAAAAAGACTTTCTCATCCTGTGCGGGTTTATGATCGCCCTTGCGGCGACAGATATCGCCTTTCCGCTGATCACAAGATATGCCATCGACAATTATGTGGCAGAAGGAGATTATAACGGACTTGTGGGTGTGGGCATCCTCTATGGAATCCTTGCACTTGCACTGGGGCTTGTTGTATTTCTTTTCATCCGGCATGCCGGTAAGATTGAAATGGGCATACAGTACAAAATGAGAAAAGACAGCTTCGAGAAGCTGCAGAAACTGTCCTTCAGCTACTATGATAAGAATGCTGTTGGATGGATGATCGCAAGAACCACATCAGATGCGCAGAAAATCGCGGAAACCGTCGCGTGGGGCGTGGTGGACATGGTGTGGGGCGCAGCGATGATGCTTGGCGTATCCGTCGTCATGCTCATCATCAACTGGCAGCTGGCGCTTGTCACACTCCTCACCGTGCCTGTACTTGGAATCATCAGTGTATTCTTTGAAAAGAAGATGCTGGTATCCTACAGAAATGTGAGAAAGATCAATTCAAAGATTACAGGGCTCTTCAATGACGGTATCGTCGGAGCAAAGACAACGAAGACTCTCGTAAGAGAAGAACTGAACATAGAAGAGTTTGGTGAAACCACACACGATATGAAAAGAACTTCAATCAGAGCGGCAACACTTTCAGCAGGATATCTGCCGCTGACACTGTTTATCTCAGCAGTAGGTACAGTGCTGACACTATTTTACGGTAGCAATATGCTGATGGACAATTTCCTGACCTACGGTACACTTGTGCTCTTCATCACCTACGCAAGGCAGTTCTTTGATCCGGTTCTTGAACTGGCGAGGATCTATACTGAAATGATCAGTGCCCAGGCGGCGTGTGAAAGAGTCATGGGACTCCTCAACGAAAAAGAGGAAATCGTAGACGATCAGGTTGAGGAAAAAGAGGATTACGGCAGAATCAGAGGTGACGTCACCTTTGAAAACGTCAGCTTCTATTATAAGGAAGGCGAATATATTCTCAAAGATTTCAATCTTAAGGTCAAAGCCGGAGAAACCATCGCACTGGTGGGAGAAACCGGATCAGGTAAGAGTACCATCGTGAATCTCGCCTGCAGGTTCTATGAGCCTTCAGCAGGAAGGATCCTCATCGATGGCATCGATTATCAGAAAAAGCCTCAGAAGTGGCTTCACTCCAATATCGGATATGTCCTCCAGTCACCCCATCTTTTCAGTGGAACGATTAGGGAGAATATCCGTTACGGCAAGCTTGATGCAACAGACGAGGAAATTATTGAAGCAGCCAAGGTCGTTCGTGCTCATGACTTTATCATGAGACTGGAACAGGGCTATGATACAGAAGTCGGTGAAGGCGGCGGAATGCTCTCCACAGGAGAAAAGCAGCTGGTATCTTTTGCCAGAGCAATCATCGGAAAGCCGAGCCTGTTTTTCCTTGATGAGGCGACATCGTCCATCGATACGGAATCAGAGGCGAAGATCCAGAGAGCCATCGAAGAAGTCCTTCACCACAGAACGAGCTTTATCGTTGCACATAGACTCTCAACCATAAGAAGCGCAGACAGAATCCTTGTCATCGATAAGGGGGAAATCCTCGAACAGGGAACCCATGATGAACTTCTGAGGAAGAAAGGACATTACTACGAGCTCTATACCAATCAGTTCATTGATGAAGTGGGTATGGATGTGCTAAAAGGTAAGGCAAAACAAGTCGGTTAATCTATTAGTGAACCCAGAAGGAAAGAGCGGGTAACTGCCCACCTTCGTGCCAGTAAGTAAAAATCAGCCATAAGACTTAAACATCCTGAAGGAGATTCGGGAGAACAATATTCATACCCCAGTTTCATCCTAGGCTGAAACTGGGGTATACTTACGTTATCATATAGGTGATGAGCATAAAGCGAGCATGAATATAATGCTCAAAATGGAAGTGAAAGGATGAGCGAGATGAAAATAACAGTTCTGATCGAGAATGATCTTCTGAACCAGAAGTTTACTGCTGCCCATGGATTATGCCTGTACATCGAAACAGGGAGTCACAGAATTCTTTTTGATTTCGGACCTGATGATGGCTATCTTCGAAATGCGGAAAAGCTTGAAGTTTCTGTAGAAGATGTGAATATCGCATTTCTTTCCCATGGACATAAGGATCATGGAGGAGGAATTCCATCATTTCTTGAGGTGAATGAAAAAGCCAAGATCTACGTTCATCCCGGCGCAATCGGCACTTTCTATTCGAGGCAGGAGGATGGGGTAATGAAAGACATCGGTATTCCCGAAGAAATAAAGTCCAGCCAGAGAATCGTGACCATTGAAGGAATCACGGAAATCGACGATCATCTTACAGTGATCTCGGATATTACCGGGAATGAACTTGTACCTCCCGGTAATGAAACCATGTACAGGAATAAAGACGGGGTGGAAGTACCTGATGATTTCGCACATGAACAGAGCCTTCTGATTGAGGAAGAGGGGAAGCTTTATCTCTTCAGCGGGTGCGGACATAGGGGTATCGTGAACATCGTGGAAAAGGTCAGGGAGATTAAAGGGAAGTATCCCGATCATGTCATCGGCGGCTTTCACATCAAAAAACCGTCAAAGATCAGCTTTGATGAAACCTACGTTTATCGTCTCGGAGAAAGACTGATGGAAAGCGGTTCAACTTACCATACCTGTCACTGTACAGGACAGAAGATGTTCAGAAAGCTTAATAAAGTGATGGATGATAAGGTTCACTATATCGTAACAGGTACTGAGCTTGAAATCTGATTCATGAAGGTATCGTTTATAAATTTTATGCGTAGGATGTCATGAAAATGTCACAAAAACCTCACCCTTATCGGTCAGAATAAGAACCAGGAAGAGAAAACGCAATATGATGAAAGGGAGGGTGGAAATGAAGAAATTGCTTGTAACTTTGTTCTCTGCGTGCCTGATCTTTGCAGCAGGCTGCAGTGCAGCTAAAATGCAGTCAGAAAATCGGACAGATACTCTGAAGATAGATGAGGGGTTTATTGAACCTGAACCCTCAGAATGGACAGTCTATCATGAGGTCCTTACCGAGTATTTCCACTATCGTACCCAGTCGGTCATAAAACGCGACATTGATGTTCTCCATGATCGGTATCCGTCTCTTTCAGAGAATATCAGTATTGAAGAAGGAATCAACATCGAAGAAAATGAACTGAATAGCTACAGTGAAGGGATTATTCTGATTGATGCAAACTACAAGATTGAACAGTATGACCGGCTTAAGGTCAGAGAGATAAGCAGTGATGAGGTCGTTCTTCTGGTTCACGGTTCAAATCTTTATGTCACTGAGGGTTTTGGGGAGTCAGGAGGTGAATTTCTCATGGAATTATACCTTACGAAAGATAAGGGCAAATGGGAAATCACTATAACAGATGAGTATACCATTTCCGAGTATCACGCCTGGCTGGATGGGCAGAAGAAATAACTGACTGAATCAGCTAACTGAGAAGAGAAAAAGCAAATTTAAAAGCTTTGAACAGTAAGGAAAATATCCTGTCTGTTCAAAGCTTTTTGTGATTTTTATCTAGATCTCTTCCTTTTCTCCAGTTTTCTTTGGAGACTGGATCGGACTCAGATCATAAAGACCAGAAGAGATTTCCCAGAGATAAAGCGATGCGAGAGTTCCATAAGGAGAGAAGCGCCTTCTGTACTTTTCAAAAATCTCTCTTGAAATTTCCTTATGTCCATAGAGGAGCGTAAGACCTCTCTTTATGGCGAGATCACCGAAGCTCATGATGTCTTTTCTGCCCATGGTGAAGATCATGATCATCTCTGCGGTCCAGGGACCGATGCCGTCTAAAGTCACAAGGATTTCTGCCACTTCTTTATCTGTCATTGTCCACAGGGCTTCTAGATTAAGGAATCCATTATGGACTTTCTCTGCTGTCTTATGGATATAGACCGCTTTTCGCATGCTGATGCCAAGGCTCTGTATTTCTCCAAGGGGTGCGGCATATATCTTTTCGGGAGAAATCTCACCGAAATGATCAAGGAACCTCTTCCAGACGGTATCGAATGCTTTCATGGAAATCTGCTGACCTACTATGTTACTGATCAGGCTTCTGAAGATATCCGGATCGATTTCTCTCTCATACATAGGCAGGATGTCCATTGCTCTTGCGAGCTTCCTGTCTTTTCTTCTTAGACCCTGATATTCATCGTCTGTAAACTTAAGATAAGGCATGAGTTTCTCCTTTCTACTGTATACTGAAGCGGATATTCGGCACTTTAATCTTACTTTAATCTGCAAGTCGTTAAATGTCATACTCAAAATAACTCTGGTCTTCAATTTTTTCTTTGTGCCCGGAATCTTCATGAAATAGACGACCGCCCATTCTCGTATAGAATTTTATGGCTTCCTTGTTATGTGTATTGCACGAATTATAGAAACTTTTGAAGTTTCTTTCTGTACAATACTGTCTGATAAACGATATAACCGTTCTGCCTATACCCATTCTCTGATATCTGGAAAGAACATACAGAGAGTTCAGGTGTAATTCGTATCTGTTCTCATCCGGAGTATGTGATTCACTGAAAGTGAAATACCCTGCTTTCTCGCCCCTCACTTCGATGATATACACATAATGATCAGGATGATTAATCTCCTTGGCAACCTTATCGGTATGGAAGTCAAAATCGAACTGATCAATCAGATCGTCAGGATATACACCTCTATAAGTCTCATCCCAGACTGTTCTTCTCAATAAAGCTAAGATGCGTGCATCGGCCAAAACCGCGGGTCTGAAAATGTTCATCTCATCCTCCAATGCGCAATATTACAGTAAACATTTACGGCAATAAAAGTAAAAAGTTTAAGCTCGATTATGAAGAACCATCATAAACGGTTGTGTTTTAATTATAGCAAAATTCGGCAAATGCATCATCATCAGTTCTGTAATAGAAACCTAAATATATAAGATATTCATAATAATCACTTATATATTTACAAAAATAAAGGGTTTTATCCGTCTATAGAGAATAAAGAATATAGAGTATTATGGTCCATTATTGACATGATGAGACATATCGAGAAGTGAGGTAGACAGGTGAGAGAGATTTTTATAGCCAGGGAGACGAGAAAGCACAAGGGGATTCATTTAGCCCTCATAGCAATTGGATGTATACTGACTTATTATATGGATGCACAGCATCATTTCAGTTATGGAGAACGGTCAGGCATCAAAATTCTGCTATTTTTCGTTCTACCGGTGTTTTACGCACTCTTTGTACCAAGGTTTGATCTATTTTCGATTTTCAGAAGAACCAAGGGTGATGACAGTCTGAAAAAATCGCTGATTTTGGGAATTGTGGTCTATGTATCCCTCATTCTTCTCTATATCCTCATCAGAGACTACATTGACCTTTCAACCATAGAAAGCACAATGGCGGCGAATATGATGATCACGAAAGAGAATTTTATCGTAATCGCCATATACATATCATTCATCAATTCTCTTCTTGAAGAATTTTTCTTCAGGGGATTCGCGTTTCTTAAGCTGAAGAAAAGAATAGGAAGGGTTTATGCCTATGGAGTGAGCTCCTTCGCTTTTGCCGTTTATCATTTTTCTATTATCGACGGCTGGGTGAACCCTCTTCTGACATTCCTCGGACTTCTGGGTCTTTTCCTGGCCGGAATGTTCTTCAACTTTCTTAACGAAAGAAACGACAACATCTACAACAGCTACATGGTCCATATGTTTGCAAACTTTGCCATCAACACCATCGGGCTTCAGATGTTCGGCATCATCAATCTTCCGTTTCTTAGCTGATGAGGAGGTCTTATCATGACCATCGATGAACTTAAAAAGATACTTCGCGATAACAGAAATGAGGAAAACCGTTTTTTCATGGAAAAATATATGAGAAATCAGTTTCCATTTTTGGGCATAAAGACACCGGAAAGAAGAGAAATCATGAAAGATTTCTATAAATCCTATAGCGCTTTCTCACTGGATGATGTCAGAAGTCTGTACGAGGAAAAAGAACGTGAAATGCGATACTGTGCACTGAGTCTTCTGGAAAAATTTGTGGACGATCTCTCCTATGACGATCTTCCGGTACTGCTTGAGCTTGCGCTCACCGATCCCTGGTGGGATACCATAGACAGCTTTGCGCCGAGCATCTTCGGACCTATGGCTTTAAAGGACATAAGGGTGAAAGAGAGCATGAGAAAGCTGATTGATGAAGAAAGTATATGGCAGAAAAGGATATCCATCCTTTTTCAGCTGAAATACAAAGAGAAGATGGATGAAGCACATCTTACTGAAGCCATTACGAACAATGCACATACCAGAGAGTTTTTTGTGGATAAAGCCATAGGATGGGTACTCAGAGAATATTCCAAGACAAAACCGGAGTTTGTACGCCAGTTTCTGAAAGAACATGAACTTTCAACACTATCTGTCAGAGAATGCAGTAAATATCTATAATATGGTAAAATAGAATTAACGGTAAAACATCAGAACATAATGAATATTAAAAAATCAGGGTTATTGACATGGAGGAAGATTATGGCAGTTGTTAAGGAAAAAGAGATCACCGTAGATGTGGAAATCAGCAAGGCGTTTGCACTTATTGAAAATGATTTCAGAAAGAAAAATGAAACCGTCATGGAAAATCGGGAACTGACTGAGGAAGAAGGTATCTTCAGGATATTCTTTAAAAAGAGTATGGTCTCAAATGGAGAATATATGGACATCAGGCTGGAGAAGCTTGAAGAGGGAAAAACAAAAATTTCCATGGTCTCGGCATCGAAGGTTGAAAAAACCGTGCATGACTGGGGAAAAAACAATAAAAATATACGGCTCATCCTTGAGCTGATGGGAGTTGTACCGAAAGATGAAAAGAAGGGAGTATATTACCCGGGACGAAGATGATGTAAAAAAGGAACTTACAGATCTTCAGATTAAAGTGACCAAGGAAAATGCAACGGAGATGCCACATCGAAATGAATATGATCAGAATTTCAATCCTGGCATTTATGTGGATCTTTATACAGGGGAGCCTCTGTTTTCAAGTCTTGATAAGTATGATGCGGGGTGCGGATGGCCGAGTTTTACAAAGCCCATAGAAAAACGCATCGTCAAAGAAAAGGCGGACTTTGATTTCGGCATGCACAGAATAGAAGTGAGGAGCAAGACATCCGATTCTCATCTAGGTCATGTGTTTACCGATGGTCCTAAGGACAAGGGCGGCCTTCGCTACTGCATCAATTCAGCGGCAATGCATTTCATACCGAAAGATAAACTTATAGAGGAAGGTTATGAGGAGTATCTCAGCCTTTTCGATGACGAGGAATAGATAGAGCAAGCCAAGGAAGATCGACATATAGTGAGGTGGAAAAGGTGAAGAACATACTCATCGTTGAAGATGAAAGAAGACTGGCCAGGTTTATGGAGCTGGAACTGAGTCATGAGGGCTATCAGGTGGACATCGTTTCAGATGGACAAAGTGCGCTCATGAATCTCATGAACAAGAAATATGATGTCATGCTGCTGGACCTTATGATTCCCATCGTAGATGGGGTTGAAGTGACCAGGCGTGCAAGGACATTTACGGATATTCCGATCATTATGATTACAGCAAGAGACGGACTGGAAGACAAGGTGAAGGGCTTTGATATCGGAGCGGATGAGTATATGACCAAACCGTTTGAAATGGAAGAGCTCCTTGCACGACTACGTGCGCTGTTCAGAAAGAATGAACCTAAGGAAGAAGAGACAAAGCTTCTTCAGTTCAAGGAGCTTACCCTCAATCGTGACACCTATGAGGTCTATCGTGACGGAGAGAAGAAGGAACTGACCAAGAAAGAGTTTGATCTTCTGGCTTATCTTCTTGAAAACCAGGGCATTGTCCTGACAAGAGAAAAGATTCTCAATAATGTCTGGGGGTTTGATTTTGAAGGGGAGACCAACGTGGTGGATGTCTATATCCGATTTTTACGAAGCAAGCTTGATGACGGATACGAGGACAAGCTGATCCACACCGTAAGAGGAGCAGGATATATCATCAGGTAGGAGAGAGATATGAAAAGACTGAAATTATCCACGAAGATCACCTGGAATTATGCGCTGATCTTCACGAGCATCCTTCTCATCATCAATCTCGCTGTCTTTCTGAGTACACAGTTCTACAACAGACTGAGTGCGAAAAATGAAGTGGAAGTGCTTCTTGAGACACTGGAAGAAGAGATTCTGAGCGGAACTGTATTTACAGGGGAGAGTCTACAACGCTATGGCGCAGTTTCTCCCTTTTTTGTGCGCCTTGAAATCGGAGATGCCATCATTTCTTCCATCGATAACTATTCCATTAAGGAAAATGGCGATGATCTGACGCTTCTAAAGTCTTTTGAAACGGGCATCGAAGAGTCGGACAAGGTGATCGTATCACGGAAGAAAGTGGCTGGAGCAGAAGGTGTGGTTGATCTTCTGGTTCTTAAGGATCTGTCCGTATTCACCTTCATGAATACCGTGACACTTGTCACGCTGATCATTGCATCTCTTCTTGGGATATTTGTGAGCTATGTGGTGGGTTATATCATCTCCAGACAGAGTTTTGCGCCCATCATCAGTATGACAAAATCTGCTGCAGCCATCGGGCCCGGCAATATCCATGCAAGACTTGAAGAGCCTGAAGTTCAGGATGAGCTCAAGGAGCTGTCCCAGACATTCAACGGGCTTCTTGATCGTCTGGATGACGCCTACTCGAAGCAGGCGAAATTTGTCTCTGACGCGTCCCATGAACTGAGAACACCGCTTACAGTAATCAAAGGATACAATGATCTCCTAATGAGATGGGGAAAAGACGATAAAGAAATTCTGGATGAAGCGATTGATGCCATCCGAGCTGAAACAGACAACATGAGCATGCTGGTTGAAAATCTTCTCTTCATCGCTAAAGGCGAGAACAGAAAGATGAAGCTTGATATGAGCACCTTCAGTGTTCGTGAGCTTCTTGAAGAAACCGCAAAGGATTCCGAGCTCAGTGTTTCGGGCCGGGATTTTCTCGTCATCGCAGATGACTTCAGCGTGACGCAGGATCGCAGAATGATCAAGCAGCTGCTCAGAATTTTCATAGAGAACAGCGTGAAGTTCACAAAAAAAGATGCACGGATTACCCTCAAGGCGGAAAAAGAAGACGGGTCCTATTCTCTTTTTGTCATCGATGACGGAGAAGGGATCGCAGAAGAGGATCTCGCCAGGATTTTTGAGAGGTTTTATGTTGCGGACAAAGCAAGAACCAAGAACAAGGCTGGCTCAGGGCTTGGTCTATCCATTGCCAAGTGGATCGCTGAAACTCATGGAGGAACGCTTGAGGCAAAGAGCACACTGGGGATGGGCACAACCATGATCGCAAAATTCCCTCTTTCTTCTGAAAGCTGACCGAGAACCTACTAGGCACTCTGTTATTAGGTGATGGTCCGTTAAAATACAAGCAGATTAAAAGAGCCTCTATCACTCCTGTGATAGGGCTCTTTGACTTAACTTATCAAGATCACTTTTTAGCAGGCACCTTCTTGATGCTCTGTTTTTTCGAAGAATGTCTGACAGTGATCATGTAGATGAGCTTCTTCATGCTCGACTTGATGACTCGCCACATGACCTGAAGGACAAATCCTGCAATGATGGAGAAGAGAATTCTCATGTAGAAATCATAGTATGGATCCACTTCAGTCGTTCCGTAGATGTAGTTTTCCCATCTCTGTAGGAAGAAGAGAACCTGTGATGCAAGGATTCCTACGGTCATGACACGTGCGATGATCGGGAGATTCATGAAGAACAGAATCACAATGATCAGTCCCAGTGCAGTGTACAGGAAGAGATAGGAATCAAAGAGAGCGGGTATTTTTTTAAAATCCAGAAGTTGAAGGGGGTCCCAGTTATATACGTATACTTCCCCGATGGCATGTGCAATCATGAACAAGATCATTGGAATGAGTCTTGTGGCCAATGCCTGGATGAACCATATTGTTTTCCAAACGTATTTCATTTTTTATCCTCCAAATAATATGTCTATATTCCATTATATCATGTGTTTATCGCTCTTAAAAGCGGATAACCATGATATGAATCCTCATTTATCCTGAAGTCTTGATACAAACAGGTTTCGGATTTTTACATTCTAGAAAAGTATAGCCCATTCTTCTTAGTTTTTCCATGTTTATTCTTGAAAATCTCCTTAAGATTGCCTGTAAGGAGCGGGAGAAAACGCAGTTCTTTCTTTTGATGCAGAATCCTCTAATGAAGAATGACGGATCCAACATTGACCCGTCACCGGAAGACTGTTATACGCTAAGAGTTCTGCTTTTTCTTCTCCAGAGCATGAAGAGATAAAACCATACTGCATAGATGAGAAGTACAACAAGAAGAGTGAGCATTCTCTCTTTGTCTGAACCGTCTGCGAGAAGCACAGGTCCGATTCCAAAGAATGTAATCAGAAGAAATACTGCAGTAAAAAGGAGATTAACAAGGAATTTCGTGCTTTTCATAAGTTCATCATCCTTTCAAAGGTCTTTTATTTGATTATAATAGATGTTGAGGGAAAAAACATTTTTATGCTTAAACGTAAAGAAAAACATAAGAATATGATAAAATAGACTAGGTATTAAGGGGAATTTAAAACTGCTCGACTATATTAGTACTATTGAAAGAAAAAATAATACAGCTAATCGAAGGGAATGGATTAAATGAGGTTTTTAGACAGACTGGACAGATTTGTCGCTAAGTTTGCGATAAAGGACTTAATGAAATATATCATGCTGGGGTCATTCGGCGTGTTCATCATGGATATGGTATCAAGCAATCTGATGTCACGACTTCTTCAGTTCAACAGAGAACTGATCATGCAAGGGCAGATCTGGAGGGTCATCACCTTCATTTTTATTCCTGGATCGGGAAGTTTTCTTGTCATCATCAGTCTGTTTTTCTACTACTACATAGGAAGAACACTGGAAATGGCATGGGGTACGACAAGATTCAACACCTACTATTTCATGGGGCTGTTCTTTACGATCCTCGTGGGATTCTTTGTGGGATATACGACAACCACCTATCTTAATATGACGCTGTTTCTAGCTTACGCCACAACTTTCCCGGAAAGTCAGGTCAATATCTACTTTGTCCTGCCTGTGAAGGTCAAGTATCTTGGCTTCCTCTATGCGGCAACTGTGGCATTTCAGTTCATTACAGCTGGCTGGCTTGTCAGAATCATCATCCTCGTCTCACTGCTTAACTTCCTGATTTTCTTCGGACCTTCGTTCATGAAGAACAGAAAGAGAAAAACGAAGACTCAGCAGATGAGAAGAAACATTGAATCTGCAAAAATCGCTTCAAAGATCAGTACAATTCATAAATGTACAACCTGCGGCATTACCGAGAGAGATGATCCGAACATGGAATTCAGATACTGCACAAAATGCGAAGGCAATTATGAGTATTGTGAAAAGCACATCAGAAATCATGAACACAAAACAAAGGTCATCAATATAGAGGACAGAAGATAGAATTAGTATTGTCATGAAACACACTGAAAATGAGTATTATTTAGATTAATGCGATTTATTAAGGATTTGTTATTTTTGTGATTAGTCGTTGATTTTGACTTTGGATTTTAATATACTGAGTACGTGGTGCTTAAGGGCATCCGTGAGATGAAGAGGGATGGCAAGTTTTACGAACGTATAACTTATGTGAAACCCCATTGCCGAAGTAGTCTCAAAGTTATGCGCCTGGCGTTACTGCCGGGCCATAGAATAAGTGCTGCTGCACTTATTTTTTTCGGAAATGAGAGGATAAGAGACTACCTGCCACAGGTGGTCTCTTATCTGTTCTCAAGGAGGTTTTTCTCGGGAACTAAAGTAAGGAGTTTAGGGAGGCGGGCAGTGAGGGTAAAGTTTACGCGAATGTCATGAATAAAGTGCAGTTTCCCCTTTAAACCTTATACCTCCATAGCTTATAATAGAAATAATAGATTGCCTTTCAAGGAGGTTCAATAAATGTTGAAGAAATACGGCCTTTCCACAATAGACAACAAGCAGGTGAAACTAAACCGTCTTGAAGTCACCGGGAATATCTGTGGAGAGTATATAGAATACACCATATCCCAGGACTACAAAAACAATACTGAAGATAATATAGAGGGTGTATACAGTTTCCCGATTCCTACCACATCTCTGATCACGGGAATTGAAGTGAATTTAGGGGGAAGAAACCTTAAAGCCATGATCGAAGATCGCGGGTCGGTTCTGACTACCCTTAAGGAAAGCAGAGAAGAGGGAATCAACACACTTTCACTTGAGCAGAAAGACGATGAGTATTTTACCATAACAATCGGTAATATCCTGCCTAATGAAAAGGTCAATCTTCGGATCACCTATATGGATCAGCTGACGTACGAGGATGATACGTTATCTCTGTATATCCCGTCGGTTGTCGATCCTGTGTATTATAATGAAGACGATGAAGAGGAAACCGCAGAGGAAGTGGATTTCTATCTGTCCCTTCTTGTGGAGTCCTATTCCCGAATGGAATTTAAATCACCCAGTCATAAGATCAGTGTGGAAAGGGAGGATGACACCTTATCTAAGGTTACCGTTTCAAAATCCCAGACGCTGGATCACGACTTTATACTGACCATGAGAGAAGTATCCCCGCAGATTGCAGCGGGCATGGGTTACAGCTATTATGAAGACGAGATGGAAAAATCCATCCTTATGTTAAAGCTTGCTCCGATCTTACCGGATATTCCTGTGGAATATACAACAAACTATTCCTTCATTCTCGATATTTCGGTGTCCATGGGCGGGTTCAAGCTTGAAGAAGCGAAGAATGCGGTGCTCATCGCACTGAGAAGTCTCGAGGAAGGCGACAAGTTCAATCTTGTGGCTTATAACGAGGAAGTATATAAGTTCTCCAGCGGCGGCAAGGTGAAGTTTACAAAGGAAAATCTTGCGGCAGCAACAGAGTGGATCGAAAGTCTTGAAACCAGAGAAGGGGACATGACCTTTGATGCACTTAAGGATGCCATAAGAGAAGCCGAATCAGAAGATGAGGAAAGCACAATCTTCCTGTTCACCGACGATTATGTGGAGAACGAGGACGAGATTCTTGAGTATGTCCGAACCAATGTGGGCAACAACAGAATATTCCCCATCGGTATCGATACAGAGGTAAACAGCTTCTTCATCAACAAGCTTGCAGAGGTGGGCAATGGAAGACCTGAGTTCATCGATGAAGGTGAAAGAATAGATGATATCATCCTAAGGCAGTTCAACAGAATCCATAATCCTCAGCTGGATGTCACAGAGATCGACTTCGGCGATATGATTGTCGAGAAGACCTATCCGGGTACCATAACCTACCTTTATGACCGTGAACCGTTCACGATCTTTGCTCAGGTGGAAGGCAGCATAAGTGGAAGCATCAATATTAAAGGTGTTGTGGATGAAGTGGATTATACCATGCACATCGATCTGGACAAACTGGAAATCGAAGAGAACTCCAAACTGATTCAGAAGGTGTGGGCGAGAAAAAGAATCGAGTCCCTGGTGGAAAAAGAAAGATCATCAAGAGGGGTGGAACAGGAACAAATCAAGGAAGAAATTCTTGATCTCTCTAAGGCGAATTCCATCATATCTTCAGAAACAAGCTTCATGATGCTTGAAACCATCGAAGATCCTGTCATGGGTATCGGACTGAACCGGATCGTCCCTATGGATATGTCCGAAACCACCATGAAGAATCTTGCAAGAGGATACTTCCTGGATGAAGCGGCATACAGCTTTGATGTCAATATCCGAGAGAAGATGGCTGCAACCGGTCTTACCCATAAGGAAGCGAAGATGGCCATTAAATATGACAGAGATAATCTCTTAAGAGTACTTGCAAAGAATCAGCAGGCTGACGGTTCGTTCCTGGATCTTGGAGAAGAAACGACAGAAAGAATACTGGAAACGACACTGAGAAGTCTTCTGGCATTCCTCGTCGGTTCAGAAACTACAGCCATCTACCTGAACAACGTATCCAAGTCTCTAAGATATGTCATGAATATATTAAGAGAAGATGAAAAGCTTATTACAGAGAGAAATTATATGCTGCTGAGGGTCGCTTATGATCTTGCGGAGAAGAAGAATCTCATCAAGGGAAGAACGAGAGACATCAATATTGAACTGGTGAGCAAGATATCGGATCTTAAATATCGTGAATCTCTGGAAGAGGTAGGAGACCTTGTTACAAAGGCATCTCCTGTTCAGAAGAAGTTCATTACAGCAGGAACCCTGAACATTTCCAAATCCTATGTAGAGAACGCTCATGAGATTTTCGAAATGGATATCCGCTCAAACATTACCAATATTGCAAATATCGCCATAGCCAAAGCACTCTAAAAGAACAGATTATAGACACCGGATCTTCGGATTCCGGTGTCTTTTTTATGGGTCAAAACAGATTCATTGCCTGTTTACGGAATTATCAAAATATAAAGGGGTATTTCTTACAATCCGTAAATAAATAAAGTGCAACAAAATAAATCACCCGTCCTGCAAATCAATGAACCTTGGAAACGGTTGCAGTTCTAATGGTTTAGTGAATTATACAATTGATATCACTCAGTTCATCGATGGTCAGATTATTTGTGTTTGAAAAAAATTAACGTCTTGACATAGTTTCAACCGCGAGTATGCATAAATCTTCAAAATATGACGCATTGTGATTTTTTAGCGATCTGAAGAAATTATATTTGCTCTTTTATTATATACGATTAAACATTGTGGATTATGTTTAAAGAATATTTATAGAAAAGATGTTGAGTTTTCGCAAACTGTATCGAATTATGAGATTATTAATATCAAATAGTTGACTTATATTTAATCTGTTGATATAAAATGTCGAATGAAATAGAATGATGTTGTGAGCGTAGCGTTCGTTAACGCAGTAGTAGTGTTAAGAGATGTCTGGCGAATCAGAAGTAAGATTAATCGTTTATCGCAATTTGTTTGATTTCAGTTGCTGTATCGCTAATTTCTATGAAAAAGCATTGGAGGGTGAGTAAAAAAATGAAAGGAAAAAGAAAAATAAGACTGGTTCTAGGACTTCTTCTGACGATATTGATGGTGATGCCAGGGGGCATGATCAAAGCGGAAGAAGTTGAAGGAGCAGCACCGCCAGCAGAGGAAAATGTTGTAGCACCAGAAGTAGTGGCACCTGCACCTGACCCTGAAGCGGTTGAACCTGTTGTGGAAGAACCGGTACCTGCTGAAGATCCTAAGGAACCGGAAGTGGCTCCGGTTGTGGAACCTGCAGTAGAAGAAGAGAAAGTTGAAGTGCCTGCAGTTGAAGATCCGCCTGTTGTAGAGCTGGAAACTGCAGAACCTCAGAATGAACCACCTCTCGAAGCACCGATGAAATCAGCAGCTGTAGCTCCTGCAGATGAAAAAGCGGAAGTGAATAGCTTCGAAGATTTAGAAGGAGACTACAAGTGGGGAGAAAATGTACCTGCAGAAGGAACTGAACATGATGCGGAACTGGGATGGGTTACCGATGCTCTTGGTGGAGCAGAAGCGGCCAGGGGAGGTTTCCCGCACTTCAAGTTCGGCGTTATCGAAATCAGCAAAGTATGGATGGCTGACAGAAAAGAAATTCCTAAAGCAGTGGCATTCAAGCTTTATGCTGATGGAAAACTGGTTGGTGTTTTACCGATCCTGTCATCCAAAGACTGGAAAACGAAACTGGTTGTTCCAGTAAAAATCGGGGATCACGTCATCTCCTACAGCATTCAGGAAATGCCTATTAAAGGATTCAGAAGTACTGTAAAAGGTCTGACGATCACAAATCAGCAGATGAGATATCTGTCGGTCAAGAAAGTCTGGATCGGAGATGAAAAGCCTGAAGAAAAATATGACTTCAGACCGGAATCAGTCACCTACCGTCTTAAAGCTAACGGAAGGTTCTTTGGAGAAGAAAGAACTTTAACCGAAGCTAAGGGATGGAAAGAATTTATAGAAGTGCCTGCATATGATTCAAGGGGCAAAATCAGATATGACGTAGTCGAGCAGAAACTTGAAGGATATAAAACAAAAGTCGAGTTCTGCAAGATTGATAAGATGTATAAAGAAGAAAAACATGAACATGATGAAAAATGTGCGGATTTTATCATCATGAACATCTTTACCAATAAGAAAGACCTCACCCTGACTAAGGTCTGGGATGATAACAACAATCCTGAAAGACCATCTAAGGTCATGTTCGAGCTTTACCAGAATGACAAGTTCCGTAAAACGGTCAACATTTCTGCTAAAGACGGCTGGAAAGCAGTGGTATCAGACTTTATTTATGACAGAGACTGGAATGAATATGTCTATACAGTTGGTGAAGAAAATGTTCCTGAAGGATACCGAGCTCGTGTTGACGGACTGACCATAACAAACAAACTCATAGAAATGGTCGAAGTCAAGGGTGAGAAGTTCTGGTGGGACAACGGCAGGTTCAGACCTGAATCCGTAATGGTCAAACTGATGGCTAACGGCGAATTCGTCAAAGAGCTTGAGGTTCTGCCTGATGAATCAGGCAGATGGCTGTATGATTTCGGGAAATATCCGAAATACGACGAAGAAGACAAACCGATCGCATATGAACTGGTAGAAGAGGAAGTCAGATTCTACACCACAAAGGTTGAAGGATTCAACATCTACAACCAGCAGTGGAGATGGCTGAGTGTCAAGAAGATCTGGGAACATGACTGGGCTGCTGAAAAGTATCACAACATGAGACCGGATATGGTGAAGTACCAGCTGATGCTGGATGGAAAACCGTTCGGGGAAGAAAGAACGCTCACCGAAAAGAAGAATTGGACAGACATGGTATGGGTACCTGGATTCGATGCAGATGGGCTCATAGAATATGAAGTTCATGAACTGCACGTTGAAGGATACACCACAAGATACGAATATCTAAGCGACAAGCTTGAGGCTGCCTCAAGAGTGGAGAAGAATTACGGATGGCGTCCAGAAATCACCATCATCAATACCTTCACAAACAAGAAGCACATCGAACTGAAGAAGATCTGGGACGACAACAACAACGAAGCCAGACCAGAGGAAGTGACCTTCACTCTTTATGGAAATGGAAAATTCGTGAAGGATGTCGTGCTGACAGAAGAAGGCGAATGGAGTGAGCATCTTGAAGTGTTCATCTTCGGTTGGGACTGGAAACCGATCAAGTACACAGTCGAAGAAAAAGTTGTACCTGAAGGCTATAAAGCAACTGTTGACGGACTGACCATAACAAACAGACTCATAGAAATGGTCGAAGTCAAAGGCGAGAAGTTCTGGTGGGACAACGGCAAGTTCAGACCTGAATCGGTTATGGTCAAACTGATGGCTAACGGCGAATTCGTCAAAGAGCTTGAGGTTATGCCTGATGAATCAGGCAGATGGCTGTATGACTTCGGAAAATATCCGAAATACGACGAAGAAGACAAACCGATCGCATATGAACTGGTAGAAGAGGAAGTCAGATTCTACACCACAAAGGTTGAAGGATTCAACATCTACAACCAGCAGTGGAGATGGCTGAGTGTCAAGAAGATCTGGGAACATGACTGGGCTGCTGAAAAGTATCACAACATGAGACCGGATATGGTGAAGTACCAGCTGATGCTGGATGGAAAACCGTTCGGGGAAGAAAGAACGCTCACCGAAAAGAAGAATTGGACAGACATGGTATGGGTACCTGGATTCGATGCAGATGGGCTCATAGAATATGAAGTTCATGAACTGCACGTTGAAGGATACACCACAAGATACGAATATCTAAGCGACAAGCTTGAGGCTGCCTCAAGAGTGGAGAAGAATTACGGATGGCGTCCAGAAATCACCATCATCAATACCTTCACAAACAAGAAGCACATCGAACTGAAGAAGATCTGGGACGACAACAACAACGAAGCCAGACCAGAGGAAGTGACCTTCACTCTTTATGGAAATGGAAAATTCGTGAAGGATGTCGTGCTGACAGAAGAAGGCGAATGGAGTGAGCATCTTGAAGTGTTCATCTTCGGTTGGGACTGGAAACCGATCAAGTACACAGTCGAAGAAAAAGATATACCTGAAGGTTATGAAGCAACTGTTGATGGACTAACCATAACAAACAAACTCATCAAACTACCTGAAATGGAAGAAATCAAGGGTGAAAAAACCTGGCTGGATGACGGAACTGGAAGACCTCTACACATCATGGTCAAACTTATGGCTAATGGTGAGCTGAAGGAAACAAAGAAGGTTATGCCGGTCGATGGAAAATGGTTCTATGATTTCGGTAAAATGCCTAAATATGACGATGAGGACAAGCTGATCGTCTATACCATCATGGAAGAACCTGTTGAAGGTTATGAGATGATCAAGAAAGACGGTTATGACATCGCAAACAGAAGAGTCGAGATCATGATGATCTCAGGTGAAAAGACATGGGATGACCTAATGAACAGACCATCCGAAATTACCGTTCACCTGCACAGAAATGGAGAACTCTTCAAGGAAATGGTTGTAAAACCGAATGAAGCAGGTAAATGGCTGTATGAATTCAAAGAACTGGCTAAATTCGACGAAATGGGCAAGCCTTATGTCTATACCATTTCCGAGAAAGAAATCCTGTTCTATGATGCTCATGTAACAGGATATAACATCCATAATTACCAGCAGAGAGCAACACTTAAGATTCTTAAAGTGAACAAGAGTGATGTAGTGCTACCTGGTGCGGTTTTCGAGATCTACGATGTTATGGGTAAACTTCTAAAGACTGCTACAACCGGAGTAGATGGAACCATTACAATGGTGCTTCCGCTTGGTGCATACAGGATCAAGGAACTTTCCCCACCGACTGGATACAAGAAACTGGAAACAACCACCATGGCAATGCTGCTCAAAGACGGCGAAGTGGTCACAGTTGAAATCGAAAACGAATTCCTGGAATTCGATGATGTTTCACCAAAGCCGCTGCCGGAAACACCTGTAACACCAACGAGACCTACACTGCCTTCGACAGGATCAGCAGGCGGAAATGCCTTCTATCTGTTCGGTATGGCATCTGTCGCTTTCGGACTGTTCAATCTGAAGAGAAAGAAAGTATAGAAGCGTATAGGCTTGGCGCAGGCTGAGCGTAGGATAAGTTAAGGGAGACCGGTTCGGATGAAGTTCATCCGGGCTGGTCTTTCAGCGTGTGAGGAGTGGTGGATCCCGTGATATCTGGTTTACAATTCACACAATATGTTGTACTATGGATATAGAACAAGCACAATATATAGTGCGTTGGAGATGAAGTTGAAATGCAGATGGCTAAAGTAATCGTGATAAAAGAAGACAAGACAATGGAGGCGTTTGACAGGGATATCCTCACCTCTTCAATAGAAGACAGCTTCAAGGTCTCCGAAACCGGTTTTTCCGCATCACTCCTTGGTATGCTCACGGATGAAGTGATTACAAAGCTGATCACCATCGGTACGGAGCTCTATGGTGAAGATATTTATCATGCGGTTCTGGATACTCTTGAGGAAAACGGCTACGATGAAGTGGCGAAGATCTATCAGCTGAGACACAGAAAAGAGGGCTGATCAGGAAGTTTAACGATATGAATAAGATTACCCCTGGGAAAGCCTGCCGGCTTTCTCAGGGGTGTTTTATTTATGAGTTATTCAGTTCTTTCTTGAAAAGTAGGGGTGTTTCAGGAGTCTCTGTGAAAGAAGAGCGCCTAAAGCACACCAGATGCTGTCCATGGGCAGGAAGATCAGTGCGCCGAAGCGGATTGCCTGGTTAAGACCAAGTGGAGAACCGGATAAAATCAGGTTCTTCAG
This sequence comes from Proteiniclasticum sp., assembly GCF_032054185.1. Lineage (NCBI taxonomy): Bacteria > Bacillati > Bacillota > Clostridia > Eubacteriales > Clostridiaceae > Proteiniclasticum > Proteiniclasticum sp. The sequence goes on along the minus strand of NZ_DAMBTF010000001.1, from coordinate 23,414 downwards.
CAGGTACAGATAGATGACACCTGATGTGTAGATGATGAGAAGACCGATAAATGAGATGACGAGCAGTTTAAGAAGACTTACGGACCTTAGTCTGTCCTTCAGAATTCCCATGGAAAGTGCTGCAAGGATAAACCCTATGAGGTACCCGAAGGTTGGTGTAAGGATATATCCTATACCACCACCACCTGTGAATATGGGCAAGCCAAGAAGACCCAGGAGTACATAGATAAGCTGAGCGTATGCGGCTTTCCTGCCAAGGAGAAGCGCAGAGATGACGACAAAGACGGTCTGCAGTGTGACGGGTACAATCCCTATGGGAATCCTTATGAATGCACCGACAGCGGTCAGTACGGAAAAAATGGGAATGACTGCAAGGTCTCGTGTGGATATTTTTTTCTTTCGGGCTTCCATGATCATTATTTTACTCTCTTTCTGATGCTGATCTCTCCGGAGTTCAGTGTCATGATTTCATTATTTCTCATTAGGATCAGATGTCCCTGTTCATTAAGATCTTTAATGTAGGCGGAGAACTCTTCGTTTCCTCTTTTTACGGTAATCTCTTCACCGAGATAAAGCATCTTTTCCTTATATAGAGCGATCAGTCTAGTGCGGTCTTTCTTTGTCATGAGAAGATATTTATCCAGTGCGCTGATGACTTTTGCGATGATCTCATTTCGCACGAACTTTTTCCCTGCTGCTTGATAAAGGGATGAGGCGATATCACTGATTTCTTCAGGGAATGCTTCTGTGTTGACGTTGATACCGATTCCGATGACAAGAGCGCTTAATGCGCCTGTCTCAAACTCAAGGGTACCCTCGGTAAGGATTCCGGAAAGCTTATACCCGTTATGATAAATGTCGTTGACCCATTTGATTCGTGTAGACTCATTCAGTTCTTCGTCAAGAACTTCGGAAACAGCAAGCGCTGCCGCGAGGGTTGCGAGGCTGGTATCATATTCTGAAAGGTCCTCTGTTTTCAGAAGGGACATGTAGAGTCCACCCTGATCTAGGGAATGAAAGGATTTTCCGAGTCTTCCACGACCCTTTGTCTGGGTCTTTGCAAGAACAAGGGTGTTGTTTTCCAGAGCTTTATGTTCCTTGATGTAGCTGTTTGTGGAAGGGGTTTCGTTTAAGATGATGATCTTAAGATCTTTTTTCATATTCTCATTCAGATTCATACGGATTTCACTGTCTGACAGTGCATCGCTCCAAACAGAGAGAAGATAGCCTTTGTTCTTTATCGATTGGATGTCATATCCTTCTTCCTTCAGTGCATGTACGGCTTTCCAGACGGCGTTTCTTGAAATACTGAGACGATCCGCCAGAACGTTGCCGGATATGATGCTGCCTTTATTCTCTTCCAGTATCTTCAGTAAAAGTTCTCTGCTCAAAAGTCATTGCTCCTTCCTTGACGAGTGTGATATGCTCCGCCTTTATCAGTATAGTAACCTTTCTCTTTTGAGTCAACCCAAAATTGAAAACAGGGTGACAGAGATTGACAAGCAGCAGGGTTTCTGATAATATACCCTATAGGGGTATGAAACCCGGAAAAAATTATAGAAGGTGAACTTAAAAATGAATCAGATAACCCTATACACTACGCCATCCTGCATATGGTGTCACAGAGCAAAATCCTATTTTGATCAGAACAGAATTTCCTATGTGGAAAAGGATGTTTCAAGAGATAGAGAAGCTGCCGATGAAATGATCGCAAAATCCAGACAGATGGGTGTACCTGTGATCGATATCAACGGGAGTGTCATCATCGGATTCGATCAGTCGCGCATAAACAGCCTTCTGGATCTATAAAACCGATACCTGAACCCTGAGACCTCTAAGAAGGTCTCTTTTTCATGTGGCCAAAATGATACACATATTGTCCAGTTAGTTGTACGGACAGTGTAAATCTCATAATTTTTTTAAAAATAAGGAATTTGTATCCTGAATAACCTTGACTCGACTGGGAGTGTGATGTAACATAGACCTTGGATAAAATTTTAACAATAAGGTGTGAACCCTGTGATATCAGTTTAGGCAGAATGTATGACAAAAGCAGGATGATCCTAATCTCATGGTAAACATCATTTGTGTATTCATGAAGAGTCATGAGTCAGTAGCACCGGTATTGTTAAAGCTTTATGTTGTTTCTACAGACATCTTTCTCGGATTGTGGTGTCTCATGGTCTGAGCTTTTCTTTCTTGAATCACCATAAAAATAATACACCTTCGCGGTATCTGGAAACAGCAGACTGCGGCAGGTGTATTATTTTTGGCTTGATTTTAACTGATTCGTTGTCTACTTCACCGTCTCTGTAGTCTGATTGATTATCTGCTTATTTCTGATTATTGAACTCTATCCATTTAAGTCTATCCATTTAAGTCTATCCATTTAAGGCTATCGAATGATGTCTATCTGCTTCTGAGCATCATACTGCCTGAATGAGAAGCGGTATGAGGGAAGAACCGTTATAAAAAGCAACTCATGCATTAATTGTGCATAAAATCTTGTATATACAAAATAACGGTGTGATTAAAATACCGGCTGAAAGCGTAATACTATCAAATATTGCATTATATTGTGAATATATCAGGTGTAAACGCTTGTAATTTTCAAATTTAAAGTGAATTCCGTTGAATTGTTTCATTTGAAATAAAATTCACCGATATGTATATTTATTTAAACGACTATGCTATAATCGTACATGTTCTTTAAAGAGGACACTTTATCAATGAGAATTACACGGAGAAAAGAGGAGAGTTTAAAATGAATAAAATTAAAATGACCGCACTTATGATATCCCTGCTGCTGGTTATGAGTATTTTTGCGGGATGTGCGGATAATGGTCCACAAACTGGAGAGTCAGGAAAGACGATACTGAAAGTAGGTACCGATCCGACTTATCCGCCTTTTGAATATACTAATGATGCCAATGAGATTGTCGGATTTGATATCGATCTTGCCAAAGCACTTGCAGAGAAGATGGATATGGAAGTGGAGTTTGTTCCAACATCCTTTGACGGTATCTTCAATGGTATGAATGCCGGCTCCTATGATGTCATCATAGCGGCCATAAGCATGACACCAAGCAGAATGGAGACCATGCTATTCAGTAAGCCATATCTTTCCAACGGTCAGGTCATTCTGACAAGAAAAGATGCGGAAAAGATTTCCACACAGGAAGAACTGAAGGGAATGAAAGTCGGTGTTCAGCTGGGTACAACCGCGGATACTGCTGCTGAAAAATATGCTGATGAATATGGTTTTGAAGTGACCAAGTTCGATGAGATCATTCAGACCTTCTCCGCAATGAAGGCAGGTCATGTGGATGCTATTGCAGTGGATTATGCCGTAGCCATCGAATATGTCCAGAGAGAACCTGAAAGCTATCAGATATCTGATGTCATGCTGACCAATGAGCCCATCGCTGTAGCAATCAAGAAAGAGAACACAGAGCTTCATGAAAAGATCGATGCCGCTCTTCTTGAGATCAGAGAAGATGGAACGCTTAAAAAGATATCCGAAGAATGGCTCGGTGGAGACTACACTTCAGATATCGACGAAGAACTGGACGTTGTCGAATAATAAACACTCGGAAGGAGATAGGTAAGTGATCACACAGGAACAACTAATGGCAATTATTGAAGGTACCCAGAGAACGCTCCTCATAGCAGGAGTAGCCATCATCTTCGGAATCCTTCTTGGGGTGCTTATAGCATTTTTCAAAATTTCAAGAAGCAAGGTGCTCAATGGGCTGTCCTGGTTTTATGTATGGGTATTCAGAGGAACGCCTATGCTTATGCAGCTGTTTGTATTCTATTACGCGATGCCGCTGTTTACATCAGATGTCTTTGGTATAACACTCAGGATACCGGCACTTACGGCAGCATTCATCGCGTTTTCCCTGAACTCCGCTGCCTATCTTTCAGAGATTTTCAGAGGCGCGATCCAGAGTATCGACAAGGGACAGATGGAAGCGGCTAAAGCGCTTGGTATGAGCTATTATCAGGCCATGTTCAAGATCATCATCCCCCAGAGCTATAGAAGACTGATTCCGCCGCTGGGTAATGAACTGATCACTCTGGTCAAGGATACATCCCTGGTTGCTTCCATATCACTTTTTGATCTTCTGCGTACAGTACAGGTCATGAACAATTCTTCAGGTGAATGGGTCTACTTCATCTATGCCGGTGCCATTTATCTGCTCTTCACTTCCATCATCCAGCTGGCCTTTGACCGCCTGGAGAAGAAGTATTCAGTTTACGAATAAGGAGAATTTGAGATGATTAAATTAGAAAACGTACATAAATCCTTTGGTGAGCTGGAAGTTCTTAAGGGTATTGACCTTGAAGTCAGTGAAGGGGAAGTCGTCTGCGTCATCGGACCTTCAGGCTCAGGAAAGAGCACCATGCTCAGATGCATGAATCAGCTGGAAACCATCACTTCAGGAAAGATCTACATCAACAGCAATCTGGTCAGTCATATTGAAGATGGAGCCGATCAGCTCAATCTTCCTGAAAAGGATGCTTCGAAGCTGAGAACGACTTTAGGTATGGTGTTCCAGCGCTTCAATCTGTTTCCTCACCTTACGGTGCTTGAGAACCTCACCATCGCACCCAAGATGGTCAAGGGAGAAAAGGGGGCCGGAATGAATGAAAAGGCCATCGGTCTTCTTAAGAGCGTGGGACTTTTTGAGAAGAAGGATGAATATCCTTCCAAGCTCTCCGGAGGTCAGCAGCAGAGAGTGGCCATCGCAAGAGCCCTTGCCATGAACCCATCCATCATGCTCTTTGATGAACCTACCTCCGCACTTGATCCTGAACTTGTGGGTGAAGTGCTGGAAGTCATGAAGAAACTTGCGGAAGATGGAATGACGATGGTTGTGGTCACCCACGAAATGGGCTTTGCCCGCGAAGTGGGTACAAGGGTCATCTTCATGGATGAAGGTCAGATTGTCGAGCAGGGTACACCTGAAGAAATCTTCGAGCATCCTAAGATGGACCGTACAAAACTGTTCCTTAATAAAATCTTCAAATAGAAGATGCATCGGAAACTTATTGGTCAGATGGAAACAACTGGCCATTCCCATATCCTTCAGAAGGTATGATAAACCGGAAGATTTTGTTGGTTCTAAGCATAAATATGCATTAATATTCGAAAAAATCTGACAAATGAGCATCGAAGAGCAGTCATTTTCCTGCTTTGTGATTCATTGAAGAATAGGGTCATACAAAGGATATTTAAGAAAATAACAATGAAAACGGTTATAAAATCCGACTTTGGTATTTCGGAAAAACGATTAATAAATATACATAATTTTATATAAATATACTTTTCAAAATCGGGATTTATGTTATAATGAGCAAAGTCAGGTCAAAGAAAATTAAGGAACAAAAAGGAGAGTAATAAATGAAAAAAATACTGGGAACTTTTACTTCTATACTGGTTGCAGGTGCACTGTTATCCGGCTGCGCTGCAGAAGAGTCAGACGGGTCTGTTCTTAAAATCGGAACAGATGATACTTATCCGCCGTTTGAATTCAGAGATGAGGCCAATAAACTTGTCGGATTCGAAGTGGACCTGGCCAGAGAAATCGGCGAAGAGCTGGGTATGGAAGTGGAATTTGTGTCCACCAGCTGGGCGGGTATCTTCAACGGACTGAACTCAAAAAGCTATGATGTCATCATGTCCGCAACAAGCATAACGCCAAGCAGACTGGAATCCTATATTTTTACTGATCCGCATATGACCAATGGTCAGGTTATTGTTACTCGTAAAGGGGAAGCATCCCTTACCTCTCCTGAGGAGCTGAAAGGCCTCCAGGTTGGAGTTCAGCTCGAAACTACAGCAGATATCGCTGCAACAAAGTACAACGAAACAACCGATTTTGAAATCCTTCGTTTTGATGAAGTCATCCAGACCTTCTCTGCAATGAAGGCAGGGCATGTGGATGTCATCGTTGCGGATTATGCTGTAGCCATCGACTATGTGAATAAGGATCCTGAATCCTATCAGCTTACTGAAGTCATGCTGACAAATGAACCCATTGCCATCACCATCCGTAAGGAGGATACTGCTCTTCGCGATAAGCTGAATGGCGCACTCGACAGCTTAAGAGAGGATGGTACTCTTAGTGACCTTTCGGTAAAATGGCTGGGTGATGATTATACGACGGACATCGATACAGAGCTCAATGTAGCTGAATAAGATCTTCCCACCGTTTAAGGCTGTATCGCTTTAAAAGGTGCTAAGGAGATTCAAGATAATAGGAAAACGAAAACCTGAGGACTGATTTCGATCATATCTTCAGGTTTTCATTTATACTTTTTTCCCGGAATGTTTTTTTGCCTTCCTTGACGAATAAGTCTATCATAAACTTAATGAAGTACTTTAAAGCTAAGAATGACCACTATATCGGAAATTCATAATGAAAGGAGGATGAATCATATGAAACTGACCATACTGGGAAACAACAGCACCACGGCAAGTGCAGGAGGAGCGTGTTCATCGTATCTTGTGGAAGCTTCGGGGAAGAAAATTCTCATGGATATGGGTAGCGGAAGCATTTTCAATCTCAAGAAGATTACAGGGGTAGATGACATCGATGCGATCATCATCACTCATCATCATTTTGATCATTTTGTGGACATTATGCTCATGCGCTACGAAAAAGAAGGAAGAATATATATGGGGGAAGAGGTAAAACCCATCCCGCTTTATACACCGAAAATGCCTGACTGGCTTTTTGAGTCGCTGAATAAGAATCATCTCTTTGATTTCCACTTTATCGAAAAAGATGAGACGGTTAATATCGGAGAACTGTCCATAGATTTCGTGCCGGTCCTTCATCTGTTGGAGACCTATGCAGTGCGCATTAAAGACGGGGAGAAGGTGCTTACCTATTCTGCGGATACCGGTCTATGTCAGGGGATACTCACTGCATCCGAGGACGCCGATCTTTTTCTCTGTGAGGCGAGCTACGGCTCCTATGATCCTTATGTCATCAGTCATCATCTGACCGGAAAAGAAGCGGGAGAAATTGCGAAGATGAGCACGGTCAGGAAGCTCCTTCTCACTCATCTTCCGGAACATGGTAAGGAGAATGTACTTAAGGATGCCCAGGAAGTGTTCAGAAATACAGAGCTTTCGGAGATCATGAAAAGTTATGAGATTTAATTTCTGTTTTCTATCTTGACTCTCCCCTTAGGTCAGAAGGTAATCTCTGATTATAGAGAGGAAATGAGGTGTGATGATGTTTCAGATCGGACTGTTTTCGAAAATTGCAAAAACCACTGTGAAGACTCTGAGATACTATGAGAAGATTGGTCTCCTAAAACCCTGTTATATCGACATGGAGACAGGTTACCGGTATTACTCAACGAAAGAGCTTATAAAGCTTCATCGGATACAGAGCTATAAACAGATGGGGATGTCTCTTCTTGAAATCGAAAAGCTTCTGAGAGGAGAAGATCCGGAGCTTCTTCTTGAAAGAAAGAAGGTAGAGCTTAAAAGAGAGATGGAGCTCCTTGAAGATCAGATCACACGCATCGGAACCTTTCTTATGAAACAGAAGGAGGAAAAACTGATGAACTATGAGGCTTTAATCATTGATATCCCTGAGGTGATTGTCTACAGCAAGAAGGTGCGTGTACCGGATTATGATGCGATGTTTACGGTCATACCCGCCATCGGACAGGAGGTCATGGCGCTCAATCCGGACCTTTCCTGCAGAAAACCGGAATACTGCTTCAATATCTATCTTGACGGAGAATATAAAGAGAAGGATATCCGATTTGAACTGAATGAAGCGGTGGATGATTTCGGTGTCGAAGGTAACGGCATCACGTTCAGGAAGATGCCGGAGACGACAGTAGCTTCTGTCATGCACAAGGGTCCCTACGACACGCTTGGTGAGGCATATGCCTATATCTATCAGTGGATAGAAGATAACGGATATGAAGCTTCTGATAATCCAAGAGAGAGCTTCATCGACGGCATCTGGAACAAGGAGTCAAGCAAGGACTGGCTTACTGAGGTGCAGGTGCCGGTGAAGAAGAAGTAGGTTCACGCTAAAATCATGAGCTTTCATACCTTAAAAACAGAAATGACTGAGGAGCAGCGCACGCTGCCTCTCAGTCATTTGTCTATCTTTACATTTAAAGATAGATGTTGATCAGTCTACCTTATACTCATTCTTCTTGTCGTCGATGAGCTCTTCTTTCTTTTCCTTCTCAAGTCGCTCTTCTTCTTCCTTTTCTTCATCAAGTCTCTTTCTGTCTTCCTTAAGGGTTTCGACATCGAGATGTTTCGCTGCCATTTCTTCTTTAAGGGCTTCAAACTTCGACAGGATCATTTCCTTATCGACGATGGAAAGGAAAGAGTTCTTCAGCCTGGTTGCATTTTCCAGAGCTTCATAGGCACTAAGATAGTCACCTTTTTTCCACAGGATGATTCCATAGTAGTAATGGGCTTCAGGGAACTTTACATAGTCGATGATGCCTTCATAGAGGGCTTCAGCTTCGTCGTATTTTCCCAGGAAGTAATAGGACTGTGCCAGATTGTCGGTGATGACATTATCGTCCTTATTGTATTCGAAGGCTTCCTTGTTCACTTCCAGAGCTTTTTCATAGTCGCCTTTAGCGATATAGAGGTAACCCAGGATCTCATACATAATGGAGTTCTTATACTCCTCTTTGATGTCAAGAACAGTCTCAAGGGCTTTGTCCACGTCACCCTTCTTCCAGGCGAGAATCGCAAGGTTCAGGATATTGTTGTACTTGAAGCGCTCATCTCTTGTTTTCATGTTTGCCGCTTCCTTAAGGTAGGGCTCCGCTTCTTCAAGTCTTCCTTCACGAAGAAGGACATAACCGTAGCTGGATTTGATGTAGGGCTTTGCAAATCTGTGATTGACCGCCTTTTCAAAATACTGCATAGCCACTTCAGTGTTGCCGGCATTATAGGCACGGCTTCCTTTTGTCGCCTGCAGAGTAGGGTAATTGCGGTATACCGTAAAAATAAGGTAGCCACCGATCAGAAGATTTGCTACTGTGGAAAAACCGCTGTAGATCAGGATGAATATTCCTGCTATGACGATGAGATCAATGACCGGTAAATTTTTAAGCTTCATCTTAATTTCCTCAACTTCCAATGCTTTTTTCTTCTCAAATCATATCATGAAACGAGAAAGATTTGAATAAGATTGATTTATTGTCTATGATATATATTAGCTGTATTTTCTTAAGAATAGATTACATGAGTCTAAAGAGAGGAAGATACTGATGAAGAAATTGATGAGGTGAGGATATGATCGAAGCAGTATTATTTGACCTGGACGGCACAGTAGCCAATACCAACGAACTGATTTATGAGTCTTTCAGAAGACTCTTTTACGATAAGATGAAGCTTGAAGTGGGGGATGAGGAAATCTACAGTCTCTTTGGAGAACCTCTTCAGAACAGTCTTCTTAAATATGCGGAAGACACAAGGGAGCTGATCTCCTATTTCAGATCCTTCAATGAATCAAACCATGACGAGATGATCAGGCCATTTGAAGGAGTGGAAGAAGCGCTCAGGATGCTGAAGGACCGTGGGCTGAAACTGGGGATAGTCACTTCCAAAAGAGAACGGATGGCAAAGAGAAGCCTTATGATGCTGGGCCTTCTTGATTATTTCGATGTGATCATCACCCCTGAGGCAACAGAGCTTCATAAGCCTCAGCCTGAGCCTCTATATAAGGCCTGTGAGCTCCTTGGCGGGATCGATCCGAAGAACACCCTAATGGTTGGCGATTCTTCCTACGACATCCTCTGCGGCAACAGAGCAGGAGCCGTTTCTGTCGCGGTTTCCTATACTCTGATCCAGCCTGAGACCATTAAGGTGGCAGAACCGCACTATACAGTGGATGATCTTCGTGAACTTGTAGGAATCATTGAAGAACTGGACGGAAAATAGAAGAACATGAAAAAAGCAGGAAAGCGATTAAAATTGCCTTTCCTGCTTTTTTACTTCTCGGATCATTATATCTGGCTACTTCACTTCTGGAAGAGCGATTTCACTCTCGGTATGCAATCTGTTGAATGCGGATACCCCATAGGTGTAGTTTTGTGTATCCAGATGATTCAGCTTATATCGCCCGATAGACCGGTCAAAAACGATCTTTTTATGGATGTAGCTGCTGTTCTCAGAATCGGGATCGTTTTTCGGGAACTGATAGATGATGAAATATCTTGTCTTCTCGCTTTCATCGAATCCTTCATATCCATCGGTAAAGCTTAAGATATTATTTTCAAGGGTCACATGCTTCGGCGCAGAAGGTTTTGCCTCAGGAAGATTTCTGTTTTCGGGGATGATCGAGATACGCTCGAACACTTCTTTTATGGCTTCATTGTTCTTCATGAGAGAGGTCCTGCCCTCGCCTGAAAACTCCTTATGATTTGGGGTCAGATGTCTGAAGCTGAAGAAAGCGCTGCCTCGGATATTCTTAAGTGTATGATTGAAGGCGATCTGATCGCGGATAAGGGTATCCCCCTGCCAGAGCGGGTTTTCATACTGCTCGTAGACTTTGTAGTTTGCGTGCCCGATATATAGATCAACCTTGGTGCCTTCTACAACATTGTCCCACCATTTTGCAAGAACCGGGTAAGGTGCTGCGCTCTCACCGAAATTCCAGTAGATCTGAGGGAGAATATAGTCGATGATCTCATCCTCGACCCACTTCTTTGTATCGATGAAGACGCTGTGATTGTAGGTCTCGGAGCTTGATACAGGTGTATCGGAACCCTCGCCGTCTGTCTCTTCAGCGTGTCCCCAAATACCGAATGGGCTTATTCCGAGCTTCACATAGGGTTTGAGATCATGAATGCTCATGCTGAGATTTTTCACAAAACTGTAGGTGTTGTTTCGTCGCCAGTCTTTAATATCGGTGTAGCTTCCCTTATGCTTTTCGAAGGTCAATTTGTCTTCTTCATCATCTCCGAAGAAGTAGGGAATATTCTCGCCGTTCTCACCCTGTCTTGTGGACCGGTAAGGGTAGAAGTAGTCATCCAGATGCACCGCATCGATGTCGTATTTTCTGACCACTTCCATGATGGAGTTGATCACAAATTCATGGACATCCGGGTCACCGGGATCAAGGAAAAGCCTGTCGTCGAACCTTAAGACCTTATCCGGATTCTTTCTTGCGTAACTGTCCTCATGAAGCGTCGTGAGGATTGCCTCAGTAATGTCTTCGCTTTTTTCTACGGTTATCCTGAAAGGATTGAACCAGGCATGGAATTCCATACCTCTTCTGTGGGTTTCAGCTACCGCATACTCAAGAAGATCAAAGGGAAGGGGAAGACTTAAGTCTCCAGTGACGTATACTGAAGGCGGATTGAGTGCAGAGATGTACAGTGCATCTCCTGCAGGTCTTACCTGCATGATCACTGCGTTCAGATGATACAGCTCATAGACATCGAGAATCTTTCGAAAGGAATCCTTCAGCGCCTGGGTATCCATACCCGGCTTTTCAGGATACTCGAGGTTTCTGACAGAAGGGAGCCATGCTGCCCTGAACTCATACTTGCCCATAGACAGGTCTTTCTTCGGTGCAAGATATACAGTATCCTCATCTTCTTCCTCCACCTCACCCTGAGGCGTCTCCACACCAGTTTCCACTGGGGTTTCTGGAGTTTCGCTCTCTTCAAGCATCATGTTGCATGCCCAGAGGATGAACATGCTTAAAATCAGAAGAAGAAGGGAACCGAATATGGCGCCTTTCTTTCTTTTGGGGATCTTTACGTTCTGGGGATAGACGAGAATCTTTTCCTTCTCGTCTTTCTTGCTGTCCAAATTCACTCACCTCACCTTCTGATTAAGTATCCGGTTCTATAATTTTCTCATTCCATGCATTCAGGTTAATTTTTCTATGTCTAATCATTATGTCATGTCTTTTTCACTGAAGAGTTACAATAATATTAAGGAAAAGGGACCGATTATGCTCAGTCCCATGGTTTCAGGCGTATTTCTATCTGAAGCGGTTGCTTCTGTGATCGTCCACAAATTTCTTTGAACGTCTTGCAGATTCGATTCTTCTTCTTCTTGCCGCTTTTTTTCTTTTGTTGTTGACCGTTACCACCACGAAGGTGACGATGATGGTCAGGGTGATGAGAACAATGAGGATATAGCTTAAGAGATGAGTTTTAAGGATCTTCTTCTGTACATCCACTGTGGAGACAAGATTTACGGATTTCGTGATCTGTCTTTCCTTGACTGTAGCTTTACCCACAACAGTCTCTTCTTTGATTTCATCCGCTGAAAGATCCTGATACTGAAGATCAAGACTTGTTTCACTCAGGTTGATGTCATTTCCGTAGTAGGAGATGGTATCCACGGATTTTACAGGAACATCGATTTCCCTGGTGGGTCCGATGAACTTGTAAGGCTTGTAGGATACTGTGATGACACCGACTTCTTCCGCCTTGGACAGTTTGATGATCTTCTCTTCTTCGAAAGCGCTGTCGATCATCTTCAGGGTGTCTTCAAAAACCTTGACGTTAGCATTATCCGTCTTATCTGAATTGAGGATGACGTTACCGATGACCTTTCCGTCTCTTTCATAGACTCCAGCAAAGCATCGGCCGGCTTCTCCTGTATATCCGGTCTTACCCATGACGTTCCCAAAGAGTCCGATATGCTTGTTCTTGTTTTCGATTGTGCCCAGTGTCTGATTCTTGCTTTTCAGTTCATAGGTCTGCTTCTTCGAAACCTCCATGATCCACGGATCATTATAGGCAGCCTTAAGCAGGAAGCTGAGATCATAGGCTGTTGTATAGTGGTCTTCATGATGGATTCCTGTTGTTGTCACGAAATTTGAGTTCATCATGCCGATTTCCTTGGCTTTTGCATTCATAAGATCGGTAAAACCCTTTATGCTTCCTGCTACATTCATGGCGATCACGACAGCCGAATCGTTTGCGGATCCGAGAAGAAGTGCGTGCATGATATTGTCAGCTGAGATCTCTGTCCCCACCGGAATATTCTTGAGGTTTGTGTAGATGGAGTAGGCGACTTCCAGTTTACCCTCCTGAGGATAAACCATATATTCCGTTTTCTTCGAGGAGTAATGGTCTGAGAAGACCAGCGCCGTCAGAAGCTTTGTAATGGATGCCGGATACATCTTCTTGTCGATGTCCTTGGTATAGATCAGTTCCCCAGTTTCCAGATCGAAGGATAGGGCTGATGAACCGTTGATCTCAGGCATATCCGCTTTGACGGAAATGGCGGGAAACATAAAAATAATCAGCAGTATAATTACAGGTATTCTTTGCAGTGTCTTTCTCATGGGTTCCTCCTCTTATTTAAATGAGCGTAAATATCTCATCAATATGCTTAATGACAGTAAATATGTCTATATTTGAACATCCAGTTAATATTATAACCTAAAATAGAACAGATTTTTCATCAAAAAAGCAACATTATATCTGTTATAATGAACTTATGAAAAATTTAAGGAATAGGTGAGGAAATTGAAGTCCATAGATCTGTTTAAAAGTCGAAGACCAAACATCATCGGCAAGAGAAGAGAGTACTCTGTGATGCTTCTCATCGCCGAAATAGAGGGTGAGGACCATCTCATTCTGGAAAAAAGAGCAAGAACGCTGAACAGTCAGCCTGGAGACATCTGTCTTCCGGGAGGTTCCATCGATCAGGGAGAATCGCCTCTTGAAGCTGCAGTTCGTGAAACCATGGAGGAGCTTGGAATCGACAAAGAGGACGTGGAGATGATCGGTCCGATGGATTATTTCATCAGTCCCTACGGCCAGACGATGTATCCATTTGTTGCGCGTGCGCGAAGCAGCAGTTTTCGTCCGAATCCGGATGAGGTGGATAAGCTGATCTATATTCCGCTCTCATTTTTTGAAGATCACAGTCCACTGATCTACGAGATCGATCTCACGGCGAAGATGGGAGAAGATTTTCCCTATCATCTCATCGAGAACGGCAAGAACTATCCTTTCAGGCGGGCAACAAACAAACAGTATTTCTACAAGTATGGAGACCATGTGGTCTGGGGCTTTACAGCCCAGATCGTAAAGAGCTTCATCGATATATTAAAGGAGGAAGAAAGCAGTGAAGAATTTTGACTATCATAACCCCACAAGACTTGTTTTCGGTAAGGACACAATAAAGGACATCGGTAAGTTTGTCTCTGAGTATGGGGACAAGAAGGTACTTCTTCTTTATGGAAAAGGATCCATTTTCAAGAACGGCGTGTACGACGAGGTTGTTCAGTCTCTGGACAAGTACGGTATTGATTATGTGGAGATGAGCGGCGTTCAGCCGAATCCTGTTCTCTCTAAAGTGAGAGAGACAGTTGATTTCATGAAGAAGGAAAATGTGGATGCCATCGTTGCTGTCGGAGGAGGCTCAGTACTTGACACCTCGAAGATCGCAGCGGCCAGCTTCTACTATGATGGCGATCCATGGGATTTCTACGAGAAGAAAGTTTTCCCTGAAAAGGCTCTTCCCATCTATGGCGTACTGACCATATCCGCTACGGGTTCTGAGATGAATTCCGGTGGAGTCATCACCAATGAAGAGGAAAAGAAGAAATGGGGATGGGGATCAAAGTATACCTATCCAAGACTATCCATTGTGGATCCTTCCATTCAGAAGACTCTGCCTGTGAACCAGACCGTAAACGGTGCAGTGGATACACTGACCCATGTTTTTGAAGAGTATTTCGACGGAACGAAGGATACCTTAATGGCGGATGAATTTGCTGAAGGAATCATAAGAACCACCATGGAGACCGTAAAAGTCCTCATCAAGGATCCCAATGATTATGAAGCGAGGGCAAACCTTGCCTGGGCCGCCACACTTGCGCTGAACGGACTGAATGGTCTTGGCAGAAGAGGAGACTGGGCTTCCCATGGCATAGAGCATTCCATATCCGCCTATTATGACATCGCACATGCTGAAGGGCTTGCTATGGTTATGCCTGCATGGATGAAGTTTGTCTACAAGGAAGATGTGGATAAGTTCGCAAGATTCGGTGAGAAGATTTTCGGCATCACAGGTGAAGATAAGGAAGAGGTGGCACTGAAAGCCATAGAAGCCTACAAGAGCTTCCTGAAAGAGATCGGAGCTCCGGTAGCCCTTTCAGAGAGAAACATCGGTGAGGATAAAATCGATGTCATGGCGAAGAATGCACTCCTTCGTGGCCCATTAGGCGGTCTGAAGAAGCTGGAAGAAGAGGACGTGTATAAGATCCTCATGCTGGCAAGATAGCAGAACCTGAGAAGAAAATAGAGATGTATAAAACCCTCCTATCTGGAGGATAATGGAATTGGATCTTTAAGCAGCACGCTCTGCGGAAAAGATCCAATTTCTTCGCATAATGCCTGCTACTGACTGATAAAGCTGAAGAGAAAAATGCAGTGCGCAAGTGGCATTAATGATATCATAAGAAAAATCTGAACATAATAGAATGTATGTTCTTTTTGTGATATAATGTTCCCACAGACAGACAAATAGAATCATAGCGCTCATAACGGACCGATCAATATGAAAAGGAATGTGATGCCTTATGTACAAGGAGTTTTTCAAAATGATTAAAAAGAACAGACAGAATGAAATGATCATCGTGGATGGGGTAGTCGGCTCAGGAAAAACAACGCTCATGAATATCCTTAGAGAAGAGCTGAAACTTGACGGTTTTGAAGAGCCGGTAACGGATAACCCGATTCTAGGAAAGTTCTATCACGACCGACAGAGGTATGCTTTTCCTCTGCAGATTTTCTTTCTGAACCGAAGGTTCAGGGTTCTGAAGGAAGCCCAGGAAAAAAATGAAGCATGCATCATGGATCGGAGCATCTATGGTGATGTCATCTTTGCGAAGCTTCTTCATGACGGAGGAGATATGGACAAGGATGAATTCAGTCTATATCAGGATCTTCTTGCCAATATGCTTGATCATATCGAAGCGCCGAGACTCATGATCTATCTGCACTGCGACGTGGATACGGCTATCGAGCGGATCAGGAAAAGAGGCCGGGACTATGAGCAGATCGTGGAGAGAGACTACTGGGAAAGACTGAACAGCGAGTATGAGGAGTATTTCAAGGCTTACGATCTTTCACCGATACTCATCATCGAAGCGAAGGATTACGATCTTGAAAGAGATGAGGATAGGGATAAGGTTGTGGAGATGATTCGAAGCGCAATATATCATAAGGATAAAGTCATCAGCAATATGTAAGAAGAGTAATGATAAACCGGATAAGCCAGATAGATGAATCTATGGCATATCCGGTTTTCTTCCTGTCAATTTTCTCTTTTTTCATCCATCATGGATAGTTGATTTCCCTTGAAGGACAATAGGATACAATATGAGTTGTGAAAAATTTATTGATGAATTAATCTGCTATTCAAACCCTAGCTTAATCTTAAAATCGTTTACAGCTTACGGGTTTTTCTGGATTAAAATTAGTAAATTTTCGATTTATTGAAGAAATCATATAAAACTTCGGAAAAGAAATATCGGCATTTTAATATGTTATAATTTTGCCGAGAAGTACAAGAATCTGTTAATTTTGCACTTTAAGTGTACTTCCGGACCAGAGGGTCTAGGCTTCTCATCCGCGATGGATTAGAGTAATCATAGACGAATTTTAGTGAGAAATTAAAAATCAATGAAAGATGATCAAGGAGGAAGTTCAATGTCTACAATGGATTTACTGGGACTGAAGGAAGAGCAGTTAAAAGCGGGTCACTCCGTATGCCAGCTCATAGATGAAGCTGTCAGAAGAGGTGAGGGAAGGCTTACAAAAGAAGGCGCGCTCTTGATTGAAACAGGCCAGTATACTGGGCGTTCGCCTAAGGACCGCTTTATCGTAAAAGATGGGGTGACTGAAAACACCATCGCTTACGGCAGGACGAATCTGCCTATGGAAGAGGCTGTCTATCAGAATCTTCTTTACAAGGTAAAAGACTACATGAAGGACAAGGACCTGTATCTCATAAAGGCGAAGGCAGGATCATCAGACAAGTATTCCCTGAAGATCAACGTCATCTGTGAAGATGCTGCTCAGGCTGTTTTTTCAAGCCAGATCTTCATCAAGGATACTGAGCGTGAAGGTTCAGATGCAGATTTCACAGTGGTTGCTCTGCCGAATCTCAAGGCAAAGGGCAAGGAAGACGGCATCCACTCCGAAGCTTTCGTCATCCTTAATTTCAGGGATAGAGTCGTACTCATCGGGGGAACGAAGTACTCCGGAGAAATCAAGAAGTCCATTTTCTCCGTCATGAACTATCTTCTTCCGGATGAAAATGTACTTCCCATGCACTGCTCGGCAAATATGGGACACGACGGCAGGACAGCTCTTTTCTTCGGACTTTCCGGCACAGGTAAGACCACGCTTTCAGCAGATCCCAAGAGATTCCTGATCGGTGATGACGAACACGGCTGGTCAGATGAAGGTATCTTCAACATCGAGGGCGGCTGCTATGCCAAGTGCATCAACCTTGAAAGGGAGAAAGAACAGGAAATCTATGATGCCATAAGATTCGGAGCGGTTCTTGAAAATGTCGTGGTAAGCGATCAGGGCGTTGCGGATTACTGTGACGGTTCCTTGACTGAGAATACAAGATGCACCTATCCTCTGGAATATATCGATAACCGGGTAGATGACAAGAAAGGCGGACATCCAAGTACCATACTGTTTCTGACGGCAGATGCGTTTGGGGTCATCCCGCCGATCTCAAAGCTCACGAAGGAAAGCGCCATGTATCACTTCATGTCAGGCTACACCTCGAAGCTTGCAGGAACGGAAAGAGGGATTGTGAATCCTGAAACCACCTTCTCGGCACTATTTGGTGAACCATTCATGCCAAGACAGATAGAAGAGTATGCTGATCTTCTCGGCAGAATGATCGATGAGCACGATACTTCTGTCTACCTCATCAATACCGGATGGAGTGGTGGCGTCTACGGCGTCGGAAGGAGAACACCGCTCAAGTACACAAGACTTATGGTGGATGCCGCTTTAAACAATGAACTGAAAGATGTGGAGTTTGTCCATGACCCGATCTTCAATCTGGATATTCCGGTGAAGATCAAGGATGTTCCTGATGAGATTCTCATTCCGGAGAATCTGTGGGCGGACAAGACGCAGTACAGAAAGGTCGCAGCTGAACTCTCAGAAAAGTTCAAGGAGAACTTCAAAAGATTTAAGGATGTATCTGAAAAGATCGTCTCTGCAGGACCTTACTAAAATTCTGGTACCCTCGGCTAAAGGAAAGCTGGACTTAAGCTCCAGATATTCCTTTAGCCTTTTAATATGAAGACATAAGATACTTATGGCGTTCTGGTGAAGAAGCATGGAGCTTAGAAAATTCGCATTATATAAGTTTTAAGAGGAAATTCAGGTAAAGGCAGCGAAATTTGTGTAAAATGGATAGGGAATGATTAAGTAGGAGATTTGGAGGTAGTTTATTTTGGATATCTATTTTATTTTTAAGGCAATTGTCATTGCCATTGTAGAAGGTGTTACGGAGTTTATTCCTGTATCATCCACCGGTCACATGATTCTTGCAGGCGACATCATCGGATTTCCCGAGAATGAGTTCACAAGAATGTTCAATGTGGTCATCCAGCTGGGTGCGATTCTTGCGATTGTTGTCCTCTACTGGAACAAGCTTTTCACCATGGCAAAGTCTTTCTTCAAAGGAGAAAAGAAGGGACTCAATTTCGGAATCGCTTTGATTATCGGAGTTCTTCCCGCAGCTGTGCTCGGATTCCTTTTTGAAGACTTCATCGATGCTTATCTCTTCAAGCCGCTGCCGGTTATCGTCGGTCTTTTTGTAGGCGCACTTCTTCTTATTTTCGTAGAAGGAAAATACAGAGGAAAGTCTAGTGTTCATGAAGTGGAGAACATCACAAAGATGCAGGCACTTAAGATCGGATTTTTCCAGTGCCTCGCCATGTGGCCAGGTATGTCCAGATCATCCTCAACCATAATGGGTGGATGGGTGAATGGGCTGGACTCTAAAGTCGCTTCAGAGTACTCCTTCTTCCTGGCTATACCGGTCATGATCGGAGCTTCTCTCATCAAGATGATCAAGTTTCAGTCTGATGTGGGATTCTCAAGCCTCGGCAGTACCGAGTGGGTATCCTTCGGCCTTGGATTTGTTGTCGCATTCCTTGTTGCACTCGTATGCGTAAAGGGATTCATCGGATACATCCAGAGAAAGCCCATGAAGGTATTCGCCTATTACAGAATCGCCATTTCAGCGATATTTGCAGTACTTCTAATCACAAATATCATCAGCATCTAAAGTTTTCCTTTATGAGCGGTTTGTGATAAAATTAGCTTAGTAAAATATTGGAGTGATTGATATGAAGGAAGTAAGAAGATATCTTGAAGACAGGCTTGGAAAGTACAGTTTTTATTTTGAAGACCTTAAGTCCGGTTTTATCTATGGATACAACGAACATGTTAAAATGACCTCTGCAGGATGTATGAAGCTGCCTGTCGCTTTAGCGGTGATCAGAGAGGTTGAGGAAGGCAAGATATCTCTTAATGATCCTGTGCTTCTGGAAAGCAGAGACCGTGTGGAAGGATCAGGTATCCTCAAACACCTCAACTCAAGAGAGTACACCGTGAATGAGCTCGTCATCGTCATGCTGGTTGAAAGTGACAACACAGCCACCCAGAAGCTGGTCAGCCTCATTGGGTTTGATGAGCTGAAGGCGAAATTCCTTGAGATGGGACTTGAGGACACGACGATGAATGATATGCCGGGTTCACCCATAAATCTCACGACAAGCTATGATCTGTCTTTATGTTGGAAACTTCTGAAAGGTGGAGAATTTCTTTCAAGAGAACATTCAAGATACATCATCGAACTTCTGAAGAGCGAAAACAAAAAGAAGAAGACCGGTTTCTATCTGGATGAATCCCTTAAGGAAAAGATTGCCAGCAAGGCAGGCGACATGCCGGGCGTGGAAAATGATACCACCCTCATCGAGCTTCAGAAAGGCGACTTTGTCTTCACCATCATGAGCTCAGATCTGCCAAACAGCGTTTACGGACTTGTCTCTTTAGCCAAATCCGGAAAGATGATCTGGGATGGAATCACTTACAACTGGAAATAAACGTGAAAATCGGAACCGGCTTCATGCAAGCCGGTTTTTTGCATAAAATGGATGTATGAATTGAGCATAAATATGATATACTCATATATGACAGTAAGCCATGAAGGCAGAAGGATAGATGATTAGGGTCTGTCAATTAACAGTTTTGGGAGTGAAGTCATGAGATATAAAGGGTTGACCATAGTCCTGTTTGCAGTGGTGACAATCGGATTTGTTTTCGGATTTTTAGATTATCATAAAAAACTCGACGCCATGCTGGGTAAAGAAATCGTTCAGGCAGATACAGGAGATTTCATTGTGCCACCATCTAATCCGGATGAAGAAGTAGAAACTCCTTCCGTGAGTCCGAATGACACGGAAGTCATCGTACCTTCTCTGACAGGCCTCAGTGAGGAAGAAGCGGTATCTGAGCTTAAGACGCTTATGCTTGTCCCTCAACCGGAAGATGAATACAGCTCCGAGTATGAAAAGGGTGAAACATTCGGCCAGTCTCCTTCCGAAGGCATCAAAGTCAAAGAAGGGACAAAGGTAAGCTTCAGTGTGAGCCTTGGGAAAAATGAAGATCAGGAGGATCTCATCATCGTGCCGAACCTGATCGGTATGGCAAAAGCCGATGCGGAAAACAAGCTTAAAGCTGCCGGGTTCAACGTGGGATATGAATATAATCCTTCCGAGCATTACGATGAAGGCTTTGTCTATAGTCAGAACTACAAGGTGGACGCTAAGGTTTCAAAGGGTACTCAGGTCACCATAAGAATCAGTACAGGACAATAAGAGAAAAGTGAATAAAAGTGATATGACGCGGGTGATGGATACCGGCGTCATTTTCTTAGGACTTTGGCATATCCTATGATATAATACAGATAAAAATGAGGATTGTCAGGGGGCGTTATCATGGTCAGAAAAGGGATTGCCATATTGCTTTTTCTTCTTGTCGGTGCGGGTTTTCTTTATGGATTCATCACGTACAACAGAAGACTCAGTAATATGATGAATCAGGAGATAAAGCAGGCTGAGGCTTCTGAGGAACCTGATATTCCTGCCGAGACACCAGGGTCTAAGAATGAAGATAGGGAGCCTGATGAGAAGCCCGATGACACCGATAAACTCATCACCATTCCCGGCATCGTGGGTCTTAGCGAAGCGGATGCAGTGAAAGCGCTTGAAGAGGTAGGCCTTGTAGCTGAGATCCATCAGGAATACATCGATGACGTGGATAAAGGTACAGTTTTCTATCAGAGACCACCGAAAAACAACGAAGTGCCTGAAGGAACAGTCATCAGTTTCAGTGTGAGCCGCGGACCTTACGGAAGTTCAGAGGACAAAGCTTCAGTGAAAGTACCGGATCTTATAGGGAAGACAGAAGCACAGGCTAAAGCGCTTCTAGATACGCTGAAACTTAAAATGAAATCCGTAAATGTATATTCGGAAACGGTAAAAAACGGACTGATCATCAGCCAGGACGTTGCTGCCGGCAAGGAAGCTGATGAAGAGAGTACAATAACTGTAAAAGTAAGCAGAGGCAGAGAACTCATCGATGTACCGGATGTTCTTAACCGGAGTGAAGCCGAAGCGAAAGCCTCACTGGAGTCAATAGGACTTAAGGTTTTTCTTAAAAGAGAATACAGCGACAAAGCCTTAGGGCTCGTCATCAGTCAGAGTCCAGGGGCAGGAAGAGCAGCTAAGGGCTCAACCATCAGTCTGACGGTAAGCAGCGGTCAAGAACCGATCTCACCTGTTCCGGATCCAGTAGAGCCTGAACCAGAAGACACGGAAGACCCGGATGCCGAAGAAGAGCCTATCCCTCCAGTTAACGAGCCTGAAGAAACCCCAATCGGATAGCCGCTCCATATGGGTATAAGGAGGGCAGAGTGAACAGATACTCTTTCCTATTCCACTATGATCACTAACCTGAGCACTGCTATAGTCCTTGAGACAGTTAAGATGTGAAACAATTAGAAATGGTTTACAATTTAATGACAAAAAAGTATAATTAGTATGGATCGGACTTATTGAAGTAAAAGTATGCGTGTGTGGGGTTGAAAATGGCTAGTATTGAACTGAACTCGAATCTCGTCATCAGGAGACCAAATCCTGATGATTTTTTGGGAATCAAAGAATTTGTGTCGAAAATAACTGAAAATACCAGAAATACCTACGGTGAACATGACTGGAAGGATACTCCGCTTGATGATGCTTCTTATGATGATCTTATCGACACTTTTGGCGCCGGTAATATCCTTCTCGGAATCATCGATGGCATTTTATCGGGTATCGTCGTACTGACCCAGAAAAATGCTGAAAAATTCAAGCATGTGGGAAACCTGACACTCAGCCTTCTCTCAGACGATCTCATGGATCCTCTGGGCAAGGAAATGATCTCAAGAATGATTCTTGCCTGTAAGGGAAAAGGCGTCATCAGAAAGGTCAACCTGAGAGTAAGGGAGGATCTTTTCAAGATCCAGGAAATCTATAAATCTTTAGGGTTTTATGAGGAAGGCAGCCTTGCAAGAGATGTCTGTCTCAACGGTATGTTCTACTCGACACTTCTTTACGGAAGAAGTATTGACTGATCGAGTCTATGTATTTTAACGTTAATACCCATCAGACAATCAGGGGCCAGAAATGGCTCTTTTTTTATTGGAAGTTTCTTCGAATGCCGATTTAATTCTTCATGAATGAGGTGGATGCAGTCATGAGGCGCAATGATTCTGCCGTTTCTGCAAGGTGAAATTTTTTCGGTCTTCGGTTTTTGCTCCTTGTGATTTTGGGGCAATGAAACTATAATAGTATCTGTAAACATTTTCAGATAAGGAGGGTTATTTTTTGAAAAAAGTAGTAGCAACAGACAAAGCACCAGGTGCCATTGGGCCTTACTCACAGGGCGTTATCGCAGGAAACCTCATATTCACTTCAGGACAGCTTCCTATGGATGCAGAAACAGGTGAAATGCTGGAAAACGACATCACACTTCAGACAAGAAAGTCGCTGGAAAATGTCAGAGCGATTCTTGAGGAAGCAGGCTCAGGTATGGAGAAAATCGTAAAGACGACGGTTTATCTGAGTGATATGGCAAACTTTGCAAAGATGAATGAAGTATACAAAGAATTCTTCAGTGGAGATTTCCCTGCAAGATCCGCATTCCAGGTGGCAAGACTGCCTAAAGATGCACTTGTTGAAATCGAAGCGGTGGCAATCCTTTAGCATCAGATATTAAGGTTCAGATGGCCGATTGTATAATTAATTGCAACAAACAAAAAAAGATTGAACCATAAGATG